>PNOO01000267.1 GCA_013824905.1 Syntrophus sp. (in: bacteria)
CCGCAGACATATGAAGAGACTTGAAAAAAATTGAATATTAGACTACTAGAGGTCTCCAATGGTAATCATTCTCGTAATAACGTGAAAAATAAAATCCCTGGAGGACGTTATCTTGAAGGTTAAGGTCGCTGCAATTCAGACAAAAACGTTTCTTGAGACGGACGAGCAGACGAGGAATATCGAAAAGGCCCGTGAATACGTGGCGGAAGCCGCCGAGCGGGGGGCGCAGTTTGTCTGTTTTCCCGAGACCTATCCGGGCCCCTGGAAAGTCCCCTTGAGCTATTCGCCCGTCGAACCGCTGCAGGAGATGGCGCGCAGGCATAACGTCTATATCGTCGCCGGGGCCAACTGCCCCGTGCCCAAAGACCCGCAGAGGGGATACACGTCGCAGATCCTCGTGGGCCCCGACGGTTCGGTCGGGCGGTACAATCGAACGACACCCAAAGGTCCCTGGATTTACAAGGGCGGGCGTTATTGGGACTACGACTACCTGGAAGCCGACGACCTGCCGGTGTTCCCTACCCCCTTCGGTACGGTCGGGATACTCATCTGCAGCGAAGTCTATGCCCCGGAACTCTCCCGTCTGCTCGCGCTCAAGGGGGCGGAGATCATCTTTCTGCCCGCCGGGATCTGCAAATACGAGCTTCAGGCGACCTGGCGGAACCTCATATGGTCTCGGGCGGTCGAGAACCTCGCCTACACGGTGACCTGCCAGAATATCTTCGGCGCCGAGCAGGGTCTTGCCATGATCTGCAGCCCCGAAGAGATCCTTGTCGAATCGACCAAACCCGGCATCTTCATCGCCGAGTGCGACATCGAACGAGTCCGGTGGCTGAGGGAAGAGACGGATTGTTACGGACCGCCCATGCCCTGGAATACGAAACCCGGCACTCTGCGAGATTGGCGGCGTTCAGAGATCTATCGAAAGAATTTTCCAGACTGGTGAAGGTCCGGGCATGCATACCCGTGCGTCGGGACCCTCTGCAGAGCACCCCATCCACAACGGACATCACCCATGAATCAGGCGGTTATTCACGATCCCGAATCGGGGCATTGGCTGCAATTTACCCGTCCCCACGTCATCCTGCAGACAGCGAACCCGTCGGATGTCATACCGCTGCTTGCCGAGGCGGAGCGGCTTGTCCGGCACGATGGTCTGTATGCCGCAGGGTGGATCAGTTATGAAGCGTCGCCGGCCTTCGATCACGCCTTTCGCACCCGGACCGCAACCGCATTTCCCCTCGTCTGTTTCGGCCTCTTCAACCCCCCTACCCTACTGAAGGCACTTCCCGCCGCTGGGGATCAAACCCCGAGTGCAACCTCCTGGAAACCGTCTGTGGATCGGGACGAATATGATGCTGCCATCACTCGCATCCGGAATCACATCGCCTCCGGCGATACCTACCAGGTCAACTACACCCTGCGCCAATGGAGCGGCTTTCAGGGCGATCCCTGGGAGTTCTTTCTCAGGACATGCACAGACGCCCCTTACGGGGCCTTCCTGGACGCCGACCCCTATTTTCTCTGCTCCGCTTCGCCCGAACTCTTCTTCAGCCTTCGGGGTGGGCGCATCTTCTCAAAACCAATGAAAGGGACGGCCGCCCGGGGAAGAACCCTCGCCGAGGACGACAACAACGCCCGGTGGTTGTATGAATCCGAAAAGAACCGGGCGGAGAATGTGATGATCGTGGACATGATCCGCAACGACCTGGGGCGAATCGCCCGTCCCGGAAGCGTCGTCGTCCCCCGACTGTATGACATCGAAAAATATGCGACGGTCTGGCAGATGACTTCCACCGTTGAAGCACTGACCGCGGCATCCCTTCCGGAGATCCTGCAGGCGCTGTTCCCCTGCGCCTCCATCACCGGCGCCCCGAAGGTAAAGACCATGGAGATCATCTCCGCCCTCGAAACAACGCCGCGCAACATCTATACCGGCGCGATCGGTTTCTTCGGCCCGAACCGCCACGCCCGTTTCAGCGTAGCCATCAGGACCACCCTGATCGATACGCACGCATGCCAGGCTGAGTACGGCGTCGGGGGCGGGATCGTCTGGGACTCGACGGCTCAGGAGGAGTACGAGGAATGTCTGAACAAGGCGAAGATCATCCTGGACCCCATCTCCCCTCGCCCCTTCCAACTGTTGGAAACGCTGCTCTGGACGCGTGATGAAGGGTACTTCCTCGAATCGCGCCACCATGAACGCCTGCGTGCGTCGGCCCTCTATTTCGACTATCCCTATGATGACCGGCGTATCCGAAAAGCCCTATCCGGTGTGGTGGAGGACCACCCCCCGGGACACCTCCGCGTGCGATTGCTGCTTTCGAAGGACGGAACGGTTGAATGCCGTGCCACACCACTTCCTCAGACTGACGGCCTTCCCCTGAAGATACGGCTTGCACGAAACCCTGTTGTTTCACATGACCCTTTCCTCTTTCACAAGACGACCCGGCGGGAGATCTACGAACAGGCGAAGACCGCCTTCCCGGATGCGGATGATGTCCTGCTATACAATGAAGCGGGCGATGTGACGGAATCGTGCATCGCCAACGTGGTGATCCTCCGAAACGGCAGACTCGTGACGCCCCCCGTGCGCTGCGGTCTGCTTAATGGCGTATATCGTCAAGAGTTGTTGGATCGCGGCGAGATATCTGAAGAAACGGTGGATCTTTCAGCATTGAGGCGGGCGGAAAAGATCTTTCTTATCAATTCCGTGCGCAAATGGAGGGAGGCCGTTCTGCCCCCGGAAGATCTGCTCCTATAACAAACCTGGGGGGATGGGTTACTGGCGGATGAAATCCCTGATTCCCAATACCCCGTGGATAAATCGATTAATCCTTCTGGGCCGACTACCTTACGGGATATGGCAAAGGCCGACTGGCCAATCATTTCTGGAATTTTGATCCTTTTTGAATGAACTCCAACCTTTTGGTTGCCTTTCCATACTCAATGATGGACGGATCTTGAGAATTATGCAAGAGTACAATTGGTAAGTCTTGAAATACTGTGGTACCGCCGGGAAATCATGAGGTAAAAGGAAAAAACACACTTCAACCTTTAGTATCGAAAGAAACCTATATACTCAATTTAATAGGGTGAACCATGCAGCCGGAAGTTCAAACGATCGAAGCCTGCAGCCGGCGGGAACGCGAATGGAAAAAGAATGAAGTCCGCCACC
>PNOO01000268.1 GCA_013824905.1 Syntrophus sp. (in: bacteria)
TTCCTCCGAGATAAGGACGAGCTTCATGCCGGGGAGATGGAATCCTCCGCTGACCCGGCCTTCCCAAAGGAAAAGACCCTCTGCGGCATTTTCGGCATCGATCCCGTCGAGAAAGGCGCCGGCGGCTTTTTGTACGGAAAGACCGTATCGCGAAAGAAGATGGCCCATCCGTTGCAGGCATTCCTCCCCGCCGCAGACGAGTGTCACCCGGTTCCCCTCCCCGATCCATCCCCGGATCTTCTCCGTGAGCGGTCCAAGGAGGCCCTCCTCTTCGGACGCCTGCCGGGCCGCCTCGCCAACGGCGATATCCCGCTCCAAGTCAAACCGCACACAAGAGCGATCCGTCACATCAGGGCCGATGGCAAGGCCGGCGATGTGAATCTGCCGCATCGTCTGCGAGCGATCAGCGACCCCCGCCGCGGTCAGGCAGGAAGACTCCTTGTTCAGGTAAAACCTCTCCCCGGCGCCGGCTTTGAGGAGGAACCGGTCGATTGCGTTTTCGATCCTTTCCTCCGCCTGCGCGACGGCAAGCGGGTCATTGAGAATAAGGAGACTGTCACGAAAATAGTCAAAAAGGGTTTCCATCCCCCGTACCTTGGGGTCATCGTCCCCCGCGGCATCATAGAAAAGGGGGTAGAAATGGGGGTTGACCGAAGCGCCCAGACCGGTCGCCATCATTTCGGCCAGCTTCGCCTTCGTTCCCCGGGGAAGCTCCAGATCATTGGAGCGGCGGCGGATATTGCGGACGGCGCGTTCCCGCCGCTCGGGGGTGAGGATCACCTCCCGGGCCGGAAAGAGCATGAATTCTGCGAGTTCTTTTATCGACCGCTGGGAGGCCTCATCGAACATGCGGATCGATTCCAGTTCGTCGCCGAAAAACTCCAGACGGAAAGGATGCCGGGCCATCGGGGGGAAGAGATCGACTACATTCCCCCGGACGCTGAACTCCCCTCTCCCTTCCACGAGCGTCACCCGGACGTAGCCTCCTTCCATGAGCTTTCGTGTCAGTTCGTCCCGCTCACGGGTATCGCCTACGGAGATCCACTCCCCGTAACCCGTAAGAACGTCGAACGGGATGACTTTCTGCATGAGGGCACGGGCGGGAATCACCACAACGGCAGGCTCGCCGAACGTCAGCCGATGGAGAACCTCCAGGCGGGTGAGCTCCGTCTCCCGCTGAAAGGCAAACATGTCGGTGGTCAGAAGATCCCAGGGGGGCAGCAGAAATGCCTGTTCGTCGCCAAGAAAGAAGGAAAGATCCCGGAAACAGGCCTCTGCCTCTTTTTCCGTCGGGGTGATCACGATGATCGTCCGCCGGAGATACCGGAAAATAAGAGCAAAAAGAAAGGCCTGGGCCGCACCCTCCAGACCGCCAACCGTCATTCGGTCCTCCCCGCGGTTAATCCTCTCCAGAAGCTCCCGGACGGCGGGATCACCGGGCTTCTTCGTGATTTCAACGATTTTTCTCACTCATTCCTCAGAAAGTGAAGCTCCCCGCCTGTTGGGCAGGTTTTGTAAGTTACGCTCCCGGTCGATTGGTGACCCGCGGATAAATCATCATCGGGCCGAATATTACTGATTATAATATCACTCTTATTTATTCAAGCGATAAAAGCGGCATACACTGACGACCCAATCGATCCTGCAGAACCTTTATGCGGTCATCATCCCATCATTTTCTTTTACGCTCATCTCTTGATACCCATTGCTTCACTATTGACAGGGAAGACCGCATAAGATAGCGTCATTCCGTACGAAAGGATAACAGGTGAAAGTCATGATCAGCGTCGAAGAAGCCCTGAAAGGGATACTGGAAGCAATCTCCCCGCTGGGGCTTGAGAAAGTGAATATTCTCGATGCCCTCGGAAGGGTGATCGGCGAAGATATTTACGCCGGGCGCTCGGTCCCGCCGAAAGACAACTCGGCGATGGACGGTTACGCCCTCCGCGCGGAGGATACCCGCGGAGCCTCTCCGGGAAAGCCCATTTTCCTGGATGTCGTCGAGGATATCCCCGCCGGAGCCGTCCCAATGAAGCGAATCGAACCGGGACAGGCAGCGCGGATCATGACCGGAGCGCCGATTCCGGAAGGCGCCGATTCCGTCATTCGTATGGAAGACACCCGGAAGGATGAGGCCCGAGTCTCCCTCTTGGTCGAGGTAAAAAAAGGTAAAGACATTCGGCATGAAGGAGAGGATGTGCGGCAGGGAGAAAAGGTCATCTCCCAGGGCGAAATCATCAGACCCGCCGAAGTGGGGATGCTTGCCTCACTCGGCCGCTCCTTCATCCTCGTCCACCAGCGGCCGCTGGTCGCCATCGTCGCGACAGGCGATGAACTCGTGGACATCGACGAGACCCCATCGCAGTGGAAGATCGTCAGCAGCAACAGCTATTCCCTCGCCGCCCTGGTCAAGCAGTGCGGCGGGATTCCCCTCCAGATAGGGATCGCAAAGGACCGCCGGGAAGACCTCCTGGCCAAATTCCGGGCCGCCATGCGGGCCGACCTCATCCTCTCCTCCGGCGGCGTTTCCGTCGGCGACTACGATCTGGTCAAGGAGATCATGAAGGAGGTGGGAAACCGCATGCAGTTCTGGCAGGTAGCCATGAAACCGGGGCGGCCGCTTGCCTTCGGCTCGCTGGGTGATGTCCCCACCGTCGGTCTGCCGGGAAACCCCGTCTCCGCCATGGTCTCCTTCGAACAGTTCATCCGCCCCGCGATCCTCAAGATGCTGGGGCACGAAAACCTTTTCCGGAGGGTCGTCCGGGCAAGCCTGGACGAGGATATCAAGAAGAAAAAAGGTGTTCGGCATTTCATCCGGGCGCGGATCAGATGGGACGGAGAAGGTTACGCCGTCGTCACAACAGGCGAGCAGGGCTCGGGCATCCTGAAATCAATGGTCCGGGCCAACGGCCTGATCATCCTTCCGGAGGAGGCCACTGAAGTCCGGAAAGGTTCGATGGTCTCGGTTCAGCTCTTGGACAACTCTCTGGAGAGGATGCCGGCGCCGGGGTTTTAACAGTTCTTTCTTTACGGCTCAGACTGTGCTATAAAGATTACGGAAGTGCCAAGGTCACTGGTGGGCCTCCCGGACTTCAAATCCGGAGTGGGGGGCTAGTACCCTCCCAGGTGGGTTCGATTCCCATGCACTTCCGCCATTTAATTTCAAGCACTT
>PNOO01000269.1 GCA_013824905.1 Syntrophus sp. (in: bacteria)
AAAACTCCGATAAACCTCGTCATAACTGCTTTTCTTCTGCAGCATGGGTTCCTCATGGGATTATATCATCAGATATTTCTGCTTGATCTCTTCATTTCTGCTCAGTTCAGCGATAGTGCCTTCGTATTCTATCCTGCCTTTGTTGATGACATAAGCCCGTTCGGCAATGGCCAGAGAGAACCGGATGTTCTGTTCGGAAAAAAGTATCGTGACGCCCATCTCCTTCAGCATGATGAGCTTTTCAGCAAAATCTTTCACGATCAGGGGAGCCAGCCCTTCAACAGGCTCGTCGAGGAGTATCAATTCGGGATTTCCCATGAGCGTTCTGGCGATGGTCAGCATCTGCTGTTCGCCGCCGCTCAGGTGCCCGCCGAGGTGTTTTTCCAGCTTTTTTAGGTGGGGGAAGATATCGTAAGCCTTGTCGACCGTCCATGGCTCGCCTGTATAGTGCTCGGAGTTTTTCCTTCCCATCTCCAGGTTTTCCCGTACCGTAAGATCGGGGAAGATAAGCCGGTTATCGGGAACATAGCCAATGCCCCGCTGGGCGATATAGTAGGAGGGCCTGCCGCGCAGATCCTCGTCATGGAACATCACTTTGCCTGTCTTTGGGGCGGTGAGTCCCATGATACTCCTCAGGGTAGTGGTCTTGCCGGAGCCGTTCCTTCCCAGCAGACAGACCAACTCGCCGCGTTTCATATGCAGCGCCACGTCGAACAGGATGTGGCTTGTTCCGTAATAGGTATTTATTCCGGATACTTCCAGTATCATACTTCCTCACCCAAGTAACATTGCTGTGCTTCCGCGTTTTTTCTTACCTCTTCAGGCGTGCCTTCAGCGATGACCATGCCCTGATACAGGACCGAGAGTTTTTTAGCATAACCGAAGATCACCGATATGTCATGTTCCGTGAAAAGTATGCTGAGCCCGATTTCTCTGTTCAGCCGTTTTACCAGTTCCATCGTTTCCTGCGTCTCTTCAGACGACATGCCGGCAGTTGGTTCGTCAAGCAGCAGCAGTTGAGGCTTTCCCGCCAGCGCCAGCGCCAGTTCGAGCTTTTTCTTGTCGCCCTGTGAGAGGATGCCCGCCAGGTGATGCCGGTTAGGCATAAGCCCTGTCAGTTCGAGGAGCTCCAACGTGTTTTTCTGAGCGAGCCGGTGCGCTGGCGTAAAGATGTTGAGCGTACTTTTTTCCTGCGCCAGGATGGCCTGCCTTACGTTCTCATAGGTGGTCAGGCGTGCGTAGATGTTGCTCACCTGGAAGGCGCGGCTGATCCCCGCGCGGGCGATTCGGTGTCTCGGCCAGTTGGTGATCTCTCTGTCCAGGAAATGGACCGTCCCTCCGTCCACGTGGTGGTAGCCTGTTATCAGGTTGAAGAAGGTGCTTTTCCCGGCGCCGTTTGGCCCGATGATAGCCGCTATCTCCCCCTTCCGCAGGCAGTAGCTCACGTCGGTCAGCACCTTGTATGCGCCGAAAGATTTTCTGAGTCTGTCGATCTTCAGGATGTATTCGCAGATATCGTCCATCGCTTTTTCCATCCCTATCCTTCCGTCCCTTTTTCGCTGTCGTCTTTCCGCCTCAGGAAGGGAAATTTATCCTCGAGCAGGCCTAAAAGCCCTCCCGGCAGGACGAGTACGACAAGAATAATGATAATGCCGCTTACCATCGGCCAATATTCCGTAAAACTGGTGACAAAGGCCATGAGCATGGTGTAGATGGCAGAGCCGATCAATGGACCGAGAAAGTTGAAAGGCCCGCCCATGACCGTCATGAACACTGGCATTCCGGAGTGTTGCCAGTTGCAGAGGTCCGGGGCGACACTGCGGTTGAACGGTCCCCAGAGGGCGCCGGCAAGCCCGGCAAACATGGCGGCGATGATGAAGTTGAGATGCATATACCGTTGAACGTTAATGCCGATAAATTCGGTCCGTTCGGCGTTGTCGCGGATGGCCCGCATGGTGTAGCCGAAAGGCGACGCGCTGATGATCCAGAGCGCAATCATCCCGAGGGCAACGACGATCAGCGTGAAAAAATAATAAGGATTGGCCGCCTTTCCGAGAAACGCCGGGGGGACGATGCCCTGCAGGCCGTTGTCGCCGCCGGTGAAAGAGTACCACTGGAAGATGATGTAATAGACGAGCTGACCGAATGCCATCGTGAGGATGGCGAAATAGATACCCCGGAGCTTGACGCAGAAATATCCGAGAACGGCGGCGCAGAGGCCCGCCGAAAGCATTGACAGGGGGAGGCAGACTAGCAGCGGGACGTTGGCCTTCACCATCAGCAAGCCCGTCGTGTAGGCGCCGACGCCGTAGTAGGCGGCATGTCCGAAAGTAAGCTGCCCCATGTAGCCGAATATCATGTTAAAACTGGCGGCAAAAAGCCCCATGATGAGGATCTCGGTGAGTACATGAACCCAGAACTCGGGCACGATAAAGGGCAGAGCGACCGCGAGCAGAAACAGGATCACAGGGAAAAGGTATTTGTTTTTCATCGGTCATGTCCTCATCGGTGTGCCGAACAGTCCCCAGGGTCGCACGATCAGGATGGCGGCGGTGATCACAAAAATCAGGACCATCGCCCCCTCAGGCCAGAAAAGGATGGTGAACGACATGACCTCCCCCACAATAAGCGAGCCTACGAGGGTTCCCAGCAAGCTGCCGAATCCTCCGATCACCACCACGCAAAAGGCCTGGATAATGATGGCGGTATCCATGCCCAGCGTAATCGAGCCGATAGGCGCCTGTATGCCCCCCGCAAAGCCGGCCAGGAATATGCCGAGCGTGAATACCCAGGTGTAGATCCGCGGAATGGGGATGCCCAGTGCGGCGACCATCTCCCGGCTGTGGACAGCGGCTTTGACGATATGGCCGTAACGCGTGTACTTCAGAAACCACCAGAGCCCGATTGCCACTGCGGCGCCGGCAAGGATGACGAAGATGAAGTAGGAATCGAGAGGCGCTCCAAATATGAAGACCGGCTTGCGAATCATCTCGGGTCGGACGATCAGCTTGTTCGTTACGCCCCAAGTGAGCTTTATCGTATCGCTCAGTATCAGGGCTATGGCGTAGGTGATGAGAAGCTGCTCGTACAGTTCGCGCTTGTATATCCGTTTGATCAGCACGACCTCCATGACCCAGCCCACCGCCGCCGCGGCAAAGCCTGCCAGGGGG
>PNOO01000270.1 GCA_013824905.1 Syntrophus sp. (in: bacteria)
TGCCTTCGGGTCGCGCTATGTGGCGAAGAACATCGTCGCGGCAGGTCTGGCGAAAAAATGCTCGGTGCAGCTCGCTTACGCGATAGGCATCGCCTGTCCCTTCTCGATCTACGTGAATACTTTCGGTACGGGAAAGATCACCGATAAAAAACTGGAGAAGATTATCGAGAATCTGTTCGACCTCACACCGGCGGGAATGATCCAGCGCTTCGACCTGCTCAATAGCGACATCTACCGCCGGATCCCCCGCACTCTCTTTATGGACGATTACCCCTGGGAGAAGACGGACATGATTAAGCAATTGAAGAAGGAGGCGGGAAAGTAGCCTGACCGCCGCTTCGCCCGACCATTGTGACTAAAGACGCCCCAAAAGGATTGCCTGCGGGGCGTCTCTAGTTTATGAGGCCAGGTGAAAGCATCAGGATTTTATTCCCGCCACAGACCGAAGCAAATGGAAGGGCGTCACTCACGTCTTGCGCGCCGCGATATACCGGAGAAGATGGACATGGGGGCCCTCATTGCCGTGGTTTTCCTCATCCGCCATAAGGCCCGTCTCCAGAACATCGAAGGGGGAGAAATGGTCCATCAGGTCCTCATGGGTAAAGAAGTGGGTCGGCCTGCCCGGCTTGCTCTCGTAAGTATTTTCCTCGACCTTCTCCCCTTTGCCGCAAGTCGGTTCCTGCTCCGAAAAAACGGTGAAAAAAAAGACACCCCCCGGCCGAACCTGAGCGGCACATTTACTGATGAAGGCCTTACGGTCACCGGCACGGAAAAGGTGGAGAAGATTGAAACAATAGACTGCGTCATAGAGGTCATCGCTGAAAGGCATGTCGAGCACCGAACCTCGAAAATAGCGGACCAGGGGAGTTGAGCATACGGAGAGATCGACGGCGACATCGGAGACCTCGATGCCGTGAACGCTAAATCCTTCCACGGCAAAAAAATCGCTGTGCCGCCCATAACCGGAACCGGGGATAAGGATCTTCTGCACACTCTCCTTTCGGAAGAGCTCCATCGCCTGGAGGGCCGTCCTGCTGGGGAAATTGCCCCAGATCCTCCCCTCATTCGTAAACCGCCTGTTCCAATAATTCTGCATTCCCACCTCCCGTAAGTCGCATGAATATACCCCATTTCCTCTCCATTCAGCCAGAGATTTCCTATCTTATATCAAACCTGTCGATGCCTGCAGGTACGTTTCAATCCTTTGAAAACCTTTCGACAAAATCGCAATGACCGGGTAACATAAGAGCTGAATTCTCTCAGGAGCGGAAACGATCCCCTGAAGCTTTTGCCGTGCAGCCGCGATCGATGATCCGCAGGCTGTCGTTTCATTGATGACAAGGAGCTGCTTGCATGAAACACATCGATGTCCTCTGCGTCGGAGCGACTTCCTATGATTTTGTTTTCTGGGTAAACCACCAGCCGCGATCCGACGAAAAGACCACTGCCGACGCATTTACCCGATGCGGCGGCGGACCGGCAGCCAATGCCTCCGTCACGGTCGCCCGCATGGGACTGAGATCGGCCTTTGCCGGGTACCTGGGATCGGATATATTTGGTCAGATGCATATTGAAGAATTGAAGGCGGCAGGCGTCGATACGGGGCTTGTCGTTCGAGGAGAATATCCGACGCCTCTCTCCAGTGTTCTGGTGAATCCTTCGGGGGAAAGGTCTTTGGTCAATTATCGTGATCCGGATTCCGTACTCCCTGCTGAAAGCATGGATTTTTCCATCGTTCATCCCAAAGTGATCCTGTTTGACGGTCATGAACCGGAACTTTCCCTCTCACTGATAAATGATGTCCATGCCAGGGGCATCAAGACCGTTCTTGATGCCGGTTCATTGAATAAAGGGACAGCGCAACTTTTCGATAAAGTCGGCTATCTGGTCTGTTCAGAAAAATTTGCCTATGAATTGACCGGAGCATCCTCGCCGGAGAGGGCGATGGAAAGCTTCGTTTCATATTCCCGGGGTGTCGTGATCACTCTGGGCAAAAACGGCCTGATCTGGAAGAATACCGGCAGCAAAGGGCGAATCCCCGCTTTCCCGGTTGATGTGAAGGACTCGACCGGTGCGGGCGATGTGTTTCATGGGGCATTTGCCGGATGTCTTGCGATGGGTAAGGAGTGGATTGAGACATTAACCTATTCGAGCGCCGCGGCAGCCCTGTGTTGCACCAAACTTGGAGCGCGGACAGGGATTCCGGAAGGTGTCGAAATTGAACAGTTTCTCAAAAAGGATGGCCCGGAGGGCAATCGGACAAAAAGCCGTAAAGGGTGCTGAATACGTTCGTATCCTTACATGAGGAGTACCTCAAGCGGGTTTGACAATATTCCCCCGGGGTGTTATTAATTCACAGCAATATCGGGAAGAGCCCTTGGGAGCGTATCGTCTACTGGAGCCCTTGGATAAGGAAGGGAGTTGTGGGATACAATCCCTTCAACGCCGTTTACGATGCCCATGCCCGGGCAGACTGGTTTACGGAAGGAGGAACATCATGAAGAAGTTCGTCGTTCTCATCGTTTTGACCTTATTCATGGCGCCGTGCATCTTCGCGGCAGGCCAACAGGCGAAAGATCCTGCCGGGGGGCAGGCCCTAGTTGAAAAGGCAAGAGCGGAAGGCAAGGTGGCGTTTTACGCCAACATCACCTCGGTCGAACCCATCCTGGAGGACTTCGCTAAAAGGTACGGCGTCAAGGCGGAGTACACGAGACTCTCCACCACCAAATTCATCGCGACCATCCTGACGGAGCACGCGGCCGGAAAGCTCACGGCCGACGTCCTTCAGGCGCCGATGCCGGTCTTGGAAATGCTCAAGGAAAAGGGAGTCCTGGCCTCTTACACTTCCCCCGCGGCGGCCGGGTACCCGAAATGGACGAACAAGGACGGCAAGATCCAGAGCTTCGGCATCGAATATGCCGCCCTGATCTACAACAAGGAGCTCGTCAAACCGGCCGACGTCCCCAAGAAGTATGAAGACCTGACGGATCCGAAATGGAAAGGGAAGATCGTCATGGCCGATCCCTCCTCCCATCCGACGACCATCTCCTGGCTCATCGGGCTCAAGGAAAACGTTATCAAGTCGGAGGCGGAATGGATGAAGTTTCTCAAGGGCCTTGCCGCCAACAAGCCCATGTTCGTGGC
>PNOO01000271.1 GCA_013824905.1 Syntrophus sp. (in: bacteria)
ACGGCGGGGGCGATGGTGTTGGTGGTCGTCAGGAGCATCAGTGTATAGCCGTCGGGCTGTGCGTTGAGGACCTCCCGCATCCCCATGAGCCCCGTCGCGCCGGTGATGTTTTCCACATACATCCTCCCGTCCAGGGACTGGTTGACCAGGCGGGCCAGGGTCCGCGCCATGATGTCGCTGCCCCCGCCCGCGGCCCAGGCGCAAACCAATTTGATCTTGCGCTCAGGATATTTCGCCCAGGCCGACTGGACACCCAGGGCAACGATCAACATCGAAATGAAGATGGCAAGCATTCTTTTTTTCATCGCAGATCCTCCGAGTGAATGTTGGTTTCCCCCCGCACGGGGGCCGGCAATCTATCTATTCGGCGATAACCACTCGCTATGGGAAAGCCCTTGCAAAGAACCGTCCGGAACCTGACGCGGAACGGGGAAGAACCCATTTCGACTCACGCCGAGGATAAGAAATGCGGTCCTGACTGTCAAGGAGATTTATGCATGAATCCGGGCATCCCAGTAGTGGCGAACCGGATCGTAGAGATCACTCCCGACGGAGTGATCGACCGGGTGATGGGGTTTGAAGAGTACCTGGAAGCGGGTTGAGCGTCACGTCCGTTCCGGATCAAAAAGGGAACAACCTCAAAAGAGGTTCATCCGGTTCATACGTACTTCTGGGGTGATAATCTGTTGAATCGAGCCTCGACAGACTTACATCTACAACGTGCGAGGGATGGCTTCCTGTTCAGGGCTTGCCCCTCTCCAGGGCGATGACGCCGGTCCGGGCGAAGTCTTCCATCCCCAGCTCTTCCAGTCGGGTCAGGATCTCCTCAAGCTCTTCCTTATCTCCGGTAAATTCCAGGATGGCGGTGTCGGATTCTTCGTTTACCACTTTTCCGCCGCGGGTCTCGATGAGTTCCCGGATCGCCGCCTTCCTCTCCTTCGTCCGCGGGACCCGGGCGATGATCATCTCCCTCCGGACCGCATCGGGCCGGCGGAGCCTCCGGGCCTCCAGCACATCGACCAGACGGTTCAGTTGCTTGATGACCTTGGCGATCGTATCGGGCGTCGTCAGGGTGGTAATGATGATCTTGGTCACGGTCGGGTCCCGGGTGATATTCGCCGAGATGCTTTCGATATTGAATCCCCGGGCGCTGAAGGTGCCTGCGATGCGGGCCAGGACATCGGGCCTGTTGTTGACGATCACGGCTATCGCCCGTTCTTTTAACTGGGTCGGCATGGTTGTTCCCTTTCCTTATTGATATTGATGGTTCATGCCACCGCGGTACGGATCTTGCCGAAGGCCATCTCCGTCAGCGGTGTTCCCGGTTTCACCATCGGAAACACATTTTCTTCCGGCTCCACGTGGAAGTCCATCACCACCGGTCCGGGTGTCTCCAGCCCCTCCTTGAGGACCCGTTTCACCTCATTGGGTTTGGTGGCCCTGAGGCCCTTGATCCCATAAGCCTCGGCCAGCTTTACGAAATCGGGGGCCTGGGTCATGTCGGACTGGGAGTAGCGGCTCCCGTAGAAGAGCTCCTGCCACTGGCGGATCATGCCGAGGTAAAGATTGTTCAGGATGACGACTTTGACGGGCAGGCCGTAATGGACCATGGTGCCCAGTTCCTGGATGTTCATCTGGATGCTGCCGTCTCCCGCCACATCCACGACAAGCCGGTCCGGGCAGGCCACCTGGGCGCCGATGGCGGCGGGGAGTCCGAACCCCATCGCTCCCAGTCCTCCTGAGGTGAGGAAGGTGTTGGGCTCGTCGAAACGGTAGAACTGGGCCGCCCACATCTGGTTCTGGCCCACCTCGGTCGCGATGATCGCCCGGCCCTGCGTCAGCTGATGGAGTTTCTCAATGACGTACTGGGGCTTGATGTTCCGGTTGCGGCAGTAGGAGAGGGGCATTTCCGCCTTCCATTGACGGATCTGGTTGTGCCAGGCGTGGATTTGCCCCTCGGGTAGAGTCAGCCCCTGTGCATTGCTGAGACGAAGGAGGGTCTGGAGAGCCGGTGTGCAGTGGCTGACGATGGAGACGTCGGTCCGGATGATCTTGTCGATGGAAACGGGATCGATGTCGATGTGGATGATCTTGGCATGGGGGGCAAAGGCCTCGACCTTGGACGTCGCGCGATCGTCGAACCGGACGCCGACGGCCATGAGCACATCGCATTGGCTGACGGCCATGTTGGCGTAGTAGGCGCCGTGCATGCCCAACATGCCTGTCCAGAGCGGATCGCTCGCGGGAAAGGCGCCGAGCCCCATCAGTGTCGATACGACCGGGATCTGAAATTTTCTCACGAAGGTTCGGAACTCCTCGGAGGCTTTTCCGAGAATCACCCCTCCCCCGACGAGGATGAGCGGTTTTTTCGCCTTTACGAGCAGCTTTAGGGCTTCATTGCAGAGCCCTTCCAGATCCTGAGGGGCTTCCTCTCCGGGGTAAGCGGCCACTGGGAATGGATCGGTCGTCGTGACCGACTGAATGACGTCTTTGGGAAGATCGACGAGGACCGGTCCCGGCCGGCCCGAACGGGCAATTTGAAAGGCCTCCCGGATCGTACCATGCAGATCCCCGATCCGCCGGACCAGAAAGTTGTGTTTCGTGCAGGTCCGGGTGATTCCGGTAATGTCCACTTCCTGGAACCCGTCGTTTCCGATCATCGCCGTGGGGACCTGCCCGGTGAGGATGACCACGGGAATGGAATCCATGTAGGCGTTGGCGATCCCGGTCACCGTATTGGTGGCGCCGGGCCCCGACGTCACCAGGCAGACGCCTACTCGGCCCGAAGCCCTGGCGTAACCGTCGGCGGCATGGATGGCCCCCTGTTCGTGACGCACCAGGATGTGCCGGATATCCTGCCGGAACATCTCGTCATAGATATCCATGACGCATCCTCCCGGATAACCGAAAAGGGTATCGACTTTTTCTTCTTTCAAGGCCGTAAATAGGATCTGCGATCCGGTTTGCTGCATGGCTATTTTCCTCCTTTTGCTTTTCCCCAAATAAAAAAACCGTTACCAGGGGCGGTAACGGTTTTTTTGTTCAATCTTATTTTAAGAACAGACCATCACCCAGCCCCTATGCAGGAGGGAATAATAATCCCGCTAATTATCACGATCTGTACGAGGCCGGTTCCGGTCCT
>PNOO01000272.1 GCA_013824905.1 Syntrophus sp. (in: bacteria)
GGGGGTCCGGTTTGTCTATGCAAGCTCCGCGGCGACTTACGGCGACGGCAGCCGGGGGTTTTCTGATGAGGATCAGAAGACCAGGGAGCTCCAGCCTATTAATATGTACGGCTATTCCAAGCAGCTCTTCGACCTCCGCGTTCTTCGGGAGGGATTGCAGGACCGGGTGGCGGGGATCAAGTTCTTCAACGTCTTCGGTCCGAACGAGTATCACAAGGGCGACATGGCGAGCGTGGTCTTCAAGGCCTTCCACCAGATCCGGGAGACGGGAAAAGTCCGCCTTTTCAAATCCTACAAGCCGGAATATGGAGATGGAGGGCAGAAGCGCGATTTCGTCTACATAAAGGACTGCGTCGAGATCCTCTGGTGGCTCCTGAACCACCGCGAGGCGAACGGGATTTTCAACCTCGGAACGGGGCAGGCCCGGACGTGGAACGACCTCATCCGGGCGGTCTATGCGGCGCTTTCGCTCCCGCCGGCCATCGACTACATCGAGATGCCGGAGGCTCTCCGGGGGCAGTATCAGTATCTCACCGAGGCGCGGATGGACAAACTCCGGGCCGTCGGCTGCCCGGTTCCATTCAGCCCGCTGGAGGATGCGATCGGGGATTACGTAAAGAACCACCTCCTGAAGGCCGATCCCTATCTGTAAGGAGATAATCCGTGTCCGTTCAGGTCGTCTGCATTATCCCATCGCGCTATGAATCGACCCGCTTCCCGGGGAAGCCCCTCGCCGACCTCTGCGGGAAACCGATGATCCAGCATGTCTATGAACGGGTGCTCCGGGCGAAGACCGTCTCTTCCGCCGCCGTGGCGACCGATGATGAGCGGATCTTTCAGGCGGTCCAGGCCTTCGGCGGCCGGGCGGTGATGACCTCGCCCCGCCATAGGTCGGGGACGGACCGGATTGCCGAGGCGGTAGAGACCCTCGGTCTCAAAGACGCCGATATCGTCGTCAACATCCAGGGCGATCAGCCCCTCTTCGAGCCGAGCCAGGTCGATGAAGTGGTCGGTCCGCTCTTGGAAGATGCGACCATCCCCATGTCCACACTGATTTACCGAATTGTCCGTGATGAGGAGATTACCCACCCGAACGCCGTCAAGGTCGTCTTCGATGAGCGATATGATGCACTCTACTTCTCTCGCGCCACAATCCCCTTCGTCCGCGACCAGGATAAGCGGGCCGACTACTACAAGCACCACGGGATCTACGCCTACCGCCGCGCATTCCTGCGTACCTTTACCTCCCTGCCGGAGGGGATGCTGGAGCGCCTGGAAGCCTTAGAGCAGCTCCGGGTCTTGGAGAACGGCTACAAGATCAGGGTCGTGATTACGCCCCACGACTCCGTCGAGGTCGATACCCCTCAGGAGCTGGAGAGGGTCCGGCGCCTGATCGCCGGAGAGGAAAAATAAAAATTCCATTAAAACACCGGATTGTTTTGAAGAGAACCCGGTCAGAATGCTGTTGACAGAGGCAAGTCTTTTGGTTTAAAAAGAAAGAAAGTTCACCATATGGGCAACTTCTAAATCACGGCACGGGTTTCAGGATTCGTGAAAGTGACCTTCCTCCTCTCTACACAACAAGGTGAAATCTCATACAATCGAGTACTTTTGAAATAGCGTGGACATAGATCTCGATTCAAGACAGAAGGCGATACCCCTATCCGTCCTTTTTTTTCGTATCACGCTAACAAGAAAAGAGGAGGTGATACAATGATGAATGTGGAAAGGGAATCAAGGAGGCGTTTTTTAAGGGATTTTTTTCTGGTCGGCTTTTCAGGAATCATTGCCGCCCTGAGCGCCCTTATGACCGGATGCCGCTGCGCTGTTGAGGCTCCCAGACTTTCCTTCCCCGCAATCGATGCGAAAGAGGGAAGATCATCCGCGGCCGGCGCCGTTTTCGAACCGGCCTACCTGAAACTTCATAAATCCGGCGAACTGAAAAGACGAGGCGAAGAACTCTGGCGCAGCATGGAAGAGTGCCGGCTCTGCCCTCGCGAATGCGGCGCCAAACGACTCAAGGATGAGAGAGGATTTTGTCAGGCGTCTGTCCAGTTGGAGGTTGCTTCGTACCAACCCCATTTTGGAGAGGAGCGTCCCCTGGTGGGAGGGGGCGGATCAGGCGCCATTTTTTTCACCAATTGCAGCCTTCGGTGCGTCTTCTGCATCAACTGGGAGATCAGTCAGAAAGGAGAGGGGAAGGCAGTAAGCATCGAGGAGCTTGCCGGCATGATGCTCTATCTGCAAAAAATCGGTTGCCACAACATCAACGTGGTAACGCCGACACACTATCCTGCACACATCCTTCTGGCCCTGGACATTGCCGCTGCGAAAGGACTTAGACTTCCTGTTGTGTACAACACCTGCGGATGGGAGCAACCGGAGATTTTGGCGAAGTTTGACGGCGTCGTGGATATCTATCTGCCCGACTTCAAGTATGCCCATGCAGAGATGGCTTCCAAATTTTCATCAGGAGCGTCTACCTATCCTGAGCTTACAAAAAAGGCGATACTCGAAATGCACCGGCAGGTCGGCGTGGCCAAACCGGCAAAGGACGGTCTGATGTACAGAGGGTTGATGATCCGTCATCTGGTGATGCCCAATGGCGTTGCCGGTACGAAAGAGGTCGTAGAATGGATCGCCGCCCATCTTCCTAAAGACACCTATGTCAACATCATGTCGCAGTACCGGCCTATGTACAAAGCCTTCGAGTATCCGGAAATATCGCGGCGACTCACACGCGAGGAGTACGCCGATACCGTGAGGTGGGCAAAAGAAGCGGGCCTGACGAACCTCGATGTTCAGGGTTGGTCCTTTTAATGAAGACGCCCTAGTATTGCCTGATCCCTCCTCCGTATGAAGGAGGGATCAGGTGTGAAGAGTCATATGAAACTTATCGTGGAATAGTCTGCTTACCGCTTTACCTCTTCCGGTTTTCCGGCCGGAGCGAGCGGACGGCGGCGCCGGCCTGCCAGAGCTCCAGATTGTTCATCTTCTCCAGCTCGGCGTTGAGCTTCTCCCGGTAGTCGGGGGCGTTGTTCACCGAAAGGACGATCCGTGTCTCCTCTCCGGAGTGGACGCTCTCGTATAGCTTATCGAACACCGGGGCGACGGCCTCCCGGAAGGGG
>PNOO01000273.1 GCA_013824905.1 Syntrophus sp. (in: bacteria)
GGGGATGAAATCCCCCCAAGGTCGGATCTTGAGATTCTGGAGGGTCCCCGCCCAATGTCGTTTGACGCCGGGGGGCATCTTGTACCCCTGGTTGTGCAGGGCGCCGAACGCAAAGGGGACAACTGATATTAAGGTATTTCGCCGACCTGCCGCTCAAACCTTACGCCCGCTGATGAGCGGCTTGATCCATGCGAACAGCAGAGGGGCGATCAGGACGATTGCTCCGACGAACAGGATCGTCCCCGAAATGGGACGGCTCAGGAAGACCGACAGGTCTCCCCGGCTGATCATCATCGCCTCCCGGAAACTCCTTTCCATCATCGGGCCGAGGACCAGTGCCAGAACCAGGGGTGCCAGGTCATACTTCAGCCGCCGCAGGAGATAGCCGAGCAAGCCGAAGCCGATCATGAGCCAGATGTCGAGCATCGAATTGTTCACCGAGTAGACCCCCACCAGGCACAGCAAAAGAACGATCGGCATGAGCAGATAAAGAGGGGTCCGGATGATGTTTGCAAAAACGCCCACCAAAGGGAGGTTGAAGACGAGGAGCATGAAATTGCCGATGTACATGCTGGCGATGACGCCCCAGAAGAGGTCGGGTTTTTCGGTCATCAGCAAGGGGCCGGGGTTGATTCCATGGATCAGCAGCACCGCCATCACCACCGCCATGGCGGGGGTGAAGGGGATCCCCAACGCCATCAGGGGGACATAGGCGGCGCCGACAGAGGCGTTATTGGCCGCCTCGGGCCCCGCCACGCCTTCAATCGCTCCCTTACCGAACTCTCCGCGCTTGTCGAGCTTACTCTCCACGGTATAGGAAACCATGCTCGATATGACCGGGGAGGGGCCGGGGACGAGGCCGACGAAAAAGCCGATGAAAGACCCCCGGATGATGGGCCAGAAAGACCGTTTCCATTCCACGAGCGTCGGCCAGAGTTCCCGGAAACGGACCCGTTGCAGTTGTACATTTCCCCATCGTTCTTCTGCTGTGACCAGCACCTCGGAAATGCCGAAAAGCCCCATGGCGACGGGGAGGAAATCGATCCCCTGGGCCAGGAGAGGCTGCTTAAAGGTGTAACGCATATATCCGGCCACGGTCTCCATACCGACCGTTCCCAGGGCGAGCCCCAGGGCGATCATCATCAGCGACTTGAGAAGGTTCCCCCCCGTGAGTCTCGACATGATCACGAGCCCAACCAGGGCGACGGCCAGATACTCGGGAGGCCCGAACTTGAGGGCCGCCATTGCTAGCGTGGGGGCAAGGAAGGTCAGACCGATCAGACTGATCGTTCCCGCGACAAATGATCCGATGGCGGCGACAGCGAGAGCGGCCCCGCCGCGACCCCGGCGGGCCATCTGGTACCCTTCGATCACCGTGATGACGGAAGCGGCCTCCCCGGGGATGTTGAGAAGAATGGAGGTCGTCGAGCCGCCGTACATCGCCCCGAAGTAAATGCCGGCAAAGAGGATCATGCCGGCCGTCGGGTCGAAGCCGTAGGTCAGCGACAGCAGCAGCGCCATCGTTCCCAAGGGGCCGAGGCCCGGCAGGATGCCGATGATCGTGCCGATCACCGCCCCCAGAAACCCGAAAAGGAGGTTCATGGGCGTCAGCGCCACCGAAAAGCCGTGAATAAGTCCGCTAAAGAGGTCCATACCGTTTTCCTCCTATCCAAGAACCTCTTCAAGAATCCCCAGAGGCAGGGGAACCTTAAGCCACAGGACGAACGAAACGTAGGAGATGGCCGCGATTACGGCCGCCATTGCCACGGAGGGAACCCACCGGCGGTAGCCGAAGATGCGGATCGCGACCACCAGGAAGGCGCAGATGGAGATCGGAAAACCGAGCGGTGTGAGCGCGAGGGTGTAGCCGACCATGAGCGCCATCAACTGGACGGTTTTATTTACATTACGGTCGCCCGTGGTGGTTGAATCCTGGTTCGGGAGGGGCGAAGCCGGCGGGTCCTCGCCTGTCTTCTTCCGGGGCAGGACTTCCTGGAGGAGGCACCCCAGCGCAGTCGCAATAAGAAATATGCCGATGATCATGGGGAAAAGGCCGGGGCCCGGGTAGGATAGGCGGCCCCGCGGCATGTTCAGTGCCATGATCTCGTAGACCAGACCGACCGTAAGGATCAATCCCGCGAACACTATTGAACCGAGCTTCACGTGAGCACCTCTTTTGCTAAAAGACGGAGAAGCCCCGACAACTGCATTCTCATGCATCATCACCCATAGAAACGTTACAGGGGGGTATGGAAGGGAGCGCCATCAAACTTGTAAATCTTCAAGCGGGAAAGGCCGGAACGGCCTTCCCCGCTTGAAGAGAAGCTATTTTGCCTTTGGCGCAGCGGCGTCCGGTGATTTCCCGTATTTATCCCAGAGGGGTCTATAGACCGTGTCGAGCTTCTTGATGTAGGCGGCATATTCTTCCGGTCCCTGGTAATCGGTCGGGAAGGCCGTCTTCAGTGCGTTCACCTTGAACTCCTCGGTATTCATCACCTGTTTGACGGTGTTTGCAAACAGGTCGATGATGGCCTTGGGTGTGTCCTTGGGCATGGCGAATCCCCGCGACGAGCCACTGGTGAAGTTGTATCCCAGCTCCTTGAAGGTGGGGACATCGGGAACGATCGGGGAACGTTTATCGGTCATGATCGCCAGAGCCCGGAGTTTTCCCGCGCGGAGTTGGGCGTAGACGATACTCAGGTTGTTGGCGGTGGCGTCGATGTGGCCGGCCAGCGCAGCCTGCCAGGAGGGGCCGTCTCCCGCGAAGGGGACGATATTGAATTTGATCTGCGCCTCTGCTTCGATCATGTGCGAGGCGAACCAGTCGTCCCCGGGCGCCGAAGAGACGCCCACGCTGAAGGTTCCCGGTTTTTCCTTGGCCGCCTTGATGACATCGGCTATCGTCTTATGGGGGCTTTCCGCCCGGACAACGAAGATGCCGGGGTCTGTGACCACGTTAGCGACAAAGGCGAAATCGGAGATTTTGTAACTGGTCTCCCGGACGTACGCATTGATGGGAACATTGGGGGTACAGGAGACGACGACCGTGTAGCCGTCGGGTTTGGACATGGCAA
>PNOO01000274.1 GCA_013824905.1 Syntrophus sp. (in: bacteria)
TGCGAAGGTCACGCCGGAGGAGGA
The DNA here is from genome assembly GCA_013824905.1 of Syntrophus sp. (in: bacteria). Classification (GTDB taxonomy): domain Bacteria; phylum Desulfobacterota; class Syntrophia; order Syntrophales; family UBA5619; genus JAKAFS01. Next base: position 25 of record PNOO01000274.1, read on the forward strand.
AGGGTACCTTGTACTGGACGTCACCGGCACGGAGAAAGAGATCCAGGACGGGATCGATTTTGTAAAGACCTTCAACGTCATTGTCAATTACTCCGGAAAGGGGGTTATCCTTGACGAGGAGCGCTGCACCCATTGCGGTTACTGCGTTCCCTACTGCCCCCCCAGGGCGCTGAAGATCGAAAACAGCGCCACGCGAAAGGTCGCCTATAACGAATCCGAGTGCATCGAGTGTCTGGCATGCATCCGCATCTGTCCCTTCGGCGCATGCACATCGGCATTCTGAGTACACGCTCCGCCATGTCAGCATCAAAAGTCCATGAACAGCAAACGGGTTTACAGAACGTTTATCCATAAAGAAGCGGTCCTCCGTATCTGCTGCGAACCGTTTGAAGCCGTCACGCAGGAGATCATCCGGCAGAGGACAATTCTGGAGGAGTATATCCGGCGGGACCCCCTTTTTCAACATTCGCTAAAGCCCGTTGCCGTCAGCCCCGATGCCCCCGAAGTAGCGCGGCGGATGGCCCGAGCCGCAGGCACGGTGGGTGTCGGACCGATGGCTGCCGTCGCCGGCGTCATGGCGCAGCTTGCGGTCGAGGCTGCTTTGAGGGCGGGCGCCGAAGAGGTGATCGTGGATAACGGGGGCGACATCTATCTGCAGACTGTCGAACCGGTGATCATCGGTCTCTATCCGGGCGCATCGGGGCAGATCGGCCGGTTGGCGTTTTCATTGGAGGCTTGCGTTACCCCCCTTTCCATCTGTTCGTCCTCGGGGAAAATGGGCCATTCTCTGAGCCTCGGCCAATGCGACCTGGCCACCGTGGTCGCCAAAGACGGAGCCCTCGCGGATGCCGCGGCGACCCTGGCCGCGAACCTCGTCAAGACCGTCGCTGATGTGGAGCCGGCCCTCAATCACATGGTTTCCATAGCGGGCGTCAGCGGCGTTCTGATCGTCAAGGACGGCCATGTGGGACTCGCCGGAAAGCTCCCCCCCCTGGTGAAGATGGATTGATCAACATCCTATTTTTGGAGAGAAAAATGGCGACCAGACAAAAAATCAGAATTGGACTCGTTCTTTTCTCGTTTTTTCTGTTCCCTGCGACGTTTTACTATATGTCTCCCGTCCTGATTATTGAGGCAACGTATGGCGGAATAGTCAACGGAAGCTTTATCATTTTTGTCTCGTTATTTTTGAGCGCGTTGGTGGTCGGTCGCGGTTTCTGCGGATGGATATGTCCGGGCGCCGGTTGCCAAGAGGCCATTATGCAGGTGAGAAATGGAAGAATAAAAAAGGGAAACTGGGTCAAGTGGATCATATGGGTTCCGTGGATTGGCGCGATCGTCCTACTGGCCGTAAAGACCGGCGGATACAGGACAATCGATTTCTTCTTTCAAACAAAACACGGCCTCTCGATCGGAGATGTATACGCCCTGATGGTCTATTTGTTTGTACTCATGCTGATCGTCATTCCGGCATTCACCGTCGGCAGGAGATCCTTTTGTCACCACATTTGCTGGATGGCGCCTTTCATGATCATCGGAAGAGCCATTCGAAACAGGTTCAAATGGCGAGCCCTTATTCTTAATCCGGATGTCGATAAATGTGTCGCTTGTCATGTTTGTACCAAGAACTGCCCTATGAGTCTTGAAGTGGAGGAAATGGTCAAGAAAAATGATATGAGTGATTCGGAATGCATCCTGTGCGGTGTATGTATCGACAACTGTAAAAAAGGGGTCATCAGGTACTCCTTTGATTAATCCCCATATTGACGATGCGGGGCGCCGTTTTAAACCTCAGCATCCTTGCTCCCTTCCCGTACGGATGACGGCCATGCTTGCCAAGCGGAAGTGATCATGATGGCACCGGCCACGACCAGGAAGAACAGGGAGATCGGCCGGGTGAAGAAAATGCTGAAATCTCCCTGAGAGACCGACAGGGACTCACGCAGGCTCCGCTCCATCAGGGGACCCAGGATGAGCGTGAGGATTGCCGGGGCCAGCGGGAAATCCAGTTTCTTGAAGACATACCCCAAAACCCCGCAGAGAATCATTACGCCGACGTCGAAAAGGCTGTTGTTGAGGCTGTAGGCTCCGATGATACAGAAGACCAGGATGAACACCATCAGGATATTATACGGAATTTTGAGAAGCTTTGCCCACCAGCCGACGAGCGGCAGATTGAGGATCAGCAGAATCACGTTGCCGATGTAGAGACTGGCGATGACCGCCCAGACAAAACCGGCATGCTGTGTAAATAGAAGTGGCCCTGGCGTCAGCCCGTTCATGATCAGGGCGCCCATCAAAATGGCGATCGTGGGCGATCCCGGCAGGCCAAGGGTGAAGAGCGGGATCAATGCGGCATTGGCATAGGCGTTGTTGGCCGTCTCAGGCGCCGCCACCCCCTCGATCACGCCCGTGCCGAACTTGTCCGGGTGCTTCGAGAGCTTCCGCTCGATGGAGTAAGACATGAATGAGGCGACGGCGGAATTCGTTCCCGGAATCAAACCCAGAAAGAAACCCAGTCCAGTGCCGCGGATGATAGAGGCGATGGAGATCCGCCATTCATCCCGCCGCGGGAAAAACGAGGATACCTTGCCTCCTTCCGCCATCACCCCGGTAAGGGACTTTTCTGCATTGATCAGGATCTCTCCGATACCGAAGAAGCCCATGACCACGGGGACGAAGCGGATTCCATCCATGAGGGGTGCGATGCCGAAAGTAAAGCGGGGCGCCCCTTCGACGGGGTCCACCCCGACGAACGAGAAGATCAGGCCGAGAACACCCATCACGAGGGCCTTGGCCAGAGATTTCCCCGCCAGGCCCATGACAAGGGAGAGGCCGACCAGCAGGAGCGAGAAGTACTCCGTGGGGCCGAATTTCAAGGCGAAACGGGTCAACGGGAGCGCGACGAGGACGAGCCCGAAGGTCGCCACCGTTCCCCCGAAGAATGATCCGATGGCCGCGACCCCCAGGGCCGCCCCGGCCCGTCCCTGTTTGGCCATCTCATAGCCGTCGAGGCACGTC
>PNOO01000275.1 GCA_013824905.1 Syntrophus sp. (in: bacteria)
CGGTGGTTAACGGCACCTCCCAGACGATTACCGGCAGCCGGCTCCTCGGCCTCATCAAGAAGGCAATGCGGATCGAGACGGTCCTGGACCGGTTCGAACGCGAGGAAAAGAACCGGGACCTCGTCCGCATCCTGGCCGGCGACCCGGCCCTCAGTGAGGAAGACTTCCGGACCGAGGAGGCCCTGACCAGGATGGCAAAGCGGACCGCGATGGCCCTGGGCGATCGCCTGGAGGGATTCAGCACGGAGATGGACCAGGAACATGGGCGCTGGAAGATCGTCTTTAGCATCCGGAGAAACAATCAGACCCTGGCTACCAGCATCGACCGGGATATCCTGAAACTTCCGAAGTTCCTGGAGATCAAGGCCCTTTTGAGCCAGGTGGCGGTCCTCGGGGAGGCCCCCTACCGGGTTGGTTCGGAGGAGGGAGGCGACGACGCCCTGGAAAAGGTTAGCGAAACGGTCGGCACCCTGTCCGCGCTGATCGACTGCGTGATCAGCGCCGGGAAAAAAGGGGTCTCCGTTCAGCGCTACAAAGGTCTCGGCGAGATGAACCCGGAGCAGCTCTGGGAAACCACGATGAACCCGGAGAAGCGGACCCTCTTGCAGGTGCGGATCGAGGACGCCGTGGCGGCGGACGCGATCTTCACAACGCTTATGGGGGATCAGGTGGAGCCGCGGCGGGATTTCATCTACAAGAACGCCCTGTACGCCTCGAATCTGGATGTTTAAGAAACCACACTGAACAAAAGTGTTTGCAATGATCATGATTCCGTCCGCGGGTAAGACGGTCATGGATACGGGTTAAGGAGAAGGTTAACTGCATGGATCAACTCTACGAAAAGAATATCGCGATCAACATCGAAGACGAGATGAAGAAGTCCTACATGGACTATGCGATGAGCGTCATCATCGGCCGGGCGATCCCCGACGTCAGGGACGGCCTGAAGCCGGTCCATCGCCGGGTCCTCTTCGCCATGAGCGAGATGGGGAACCGCTGGAACAAGCCTTACAAGAAATCGGCGAGGATCGTCGGGGATATCATCGGTAAGTACCATCCCCACGGGGATACGGCGGCCTACGACACCATGGTCCGGATGGCCCAGGAGTTCTCGATGCGCTACCTGCTCGTCGACGGCCAGGGAAACTTCGGCTCCATCGACGGGGATCCGCCGGCCGCCATGCGGTACACGGAGGTCCGGATGGCCAGGATCTCCGAAGAGCTCCTCGGGGACCTGGAGAAGAATACCGTCACTTTCGTCCCCAACTACGACGAATCGCTCGAGGAGCCGACCGTCCTGCCGGCGAAGATCCCGCTCCTGCTGCTCAACGGCACCGGAGGCATCGCCGTCGGCGTGGCCACCAACATCCCGCCGCACAACCTCCGGGAGGTGATCGACGGGACGATTGCGCTTATCCAGGACCCCGAAATCACCGTCGACGGGCTGATCCGCTACATCCAGGGGCCGGACTTTCCGACGGCCGGATTCATCAACGGCCGGGAGGGGATCCTCTCCGCTTACCGGACGGGGCGGGGGATCATCCGGGTGCGGGCGCGCGCCCTGATCGAGAAGAATGCCCGGAATGATCGGGAGAGCATCGTCGTGACCGAGCTTCCCTACCAGGTCAACAAGGCGAACCTCATCGAGAAGATTTCGGAGCTCGTCAAAGAGAAGAAGATCGGCGGGATCGCCGACCTTCGGGACGAATCGGACCGGGAAGGGATCCGCGTCGTCCTCGACCTCAAGCGGGACGAAGTCTCCGCAGTCGTCTTAAACCAACTCTACAAACACACCCAGATGGAGTCCACCTTCGGAATCATCATGCTGGCGATCGACCGGGGCCAACCCCGGGTCTTCAATCTCAAAGAGATCCTCGAGAGCTTCCTTGCGTTCCGGAAACAGGTCGTCATCCGGCGGACGACTTTCGATCTGATGAAGGCCCGGGAGCGGGCCCATATCCTCGAGGGGCTGATCATCGCCCTCGACCGCATCGATGAAGTGATTGCGGTGATCAAGGCCTCCACGAATCCCCAGGCGGCGGCGGTCAGCCTGTGCTCGCGCTTCGGCCTGAGCGAAGTCCAGGCGAAGGCGATCCTCGACATGCGCCTCCAGCGACTGACGGGTCTTGAGCGGGACAAGATCGACGCGGAGTACACAGAGATCTCCGCATTGATCCACAAACTCCAGGGGATCTTGGACGATCCGCAGAAGGTTTTGGACGTGATCGTCGCGGAGCTTGAGGAGATCAAGGCGCGCTACGGGGATGAACGCCGGACGGAGATCGTCGTGAGCTCCGAGGACATCGATATCGAGGACATGATCGTCGAAGAGGACATGGTCGTCACCGTCTCGCACGCCGGTTATATCAAGCGCAACCCCGCGAGCCTCTACAAAAGCCAGCGCCGGGGCGGCAAGGGCAAGATCGGTATGGGGACGAAGGAAGAGGATTTCGTGGAGAGGATCTTCATCGCCTCCACCCACCATTACCTCCTGATCTTCACCAGCAAAGGCAGGGTCTACTGGCTGAAGGTCTACCAGATCCCGCAGGCCGGGCGGGCCGCCAAGGGCAAAGCGATCGTCAATCTGATCAACATGGTGGAAGGGGAGCGTGTCGCCGCCGTTCAGGCCGTCCGGGAGTTCACCGGGGACAAATCGGTGGTCATGGTGACCCGGCAGGGAACGATCAAGAAGACGGAGCTGTCGGCCTTCTCCAATCCCCGCGCGGGCGGGATTATCGCCATCTCCGTCGACGAGGGTGACGATCTGATCGATGTCCAGCTCACCCTCGGAAACCAGGATATCTTCCTCGGCACCCGGAAGGGCAAGTCGATCCGCTTCAAGGAGGACGATGTCCGCGATATGGGCCGGACGGCGCGCGGCGTCCGGGGGATCATGATGGCCGCGAATGACCGCGTCGTTGGGATGGAGATCCCGACCGAGGGGAACACCATCCTCACCGTCTCCGAAAAGGGGTATGGAAAACGGACCGAGATCGCCGAATACCGCCTCCAGTCCCGGGGCGGGAAGGGGACGATCAACCTGAA
>PNOO01000276.1 GCA_013824905.1 Syntrophus sp. (in: bacteria)
TCACAAAGGCGGCATAAGGGAGGATGGTTGTCGGCAGCGAGGAGAGGGGGCTCTTGGCTATCCCCAGGGCCGACAGGGTCAGGATCAGGATGGCGAGAAACGATATCCCCAGAGATTTCCCGATCATCAATGCCACTCCCATTGGATGAAAGGTTTCTTGAGATCGGCCATGGCGTTGACGATCAGCTCCACGAGCCCGCCATAGAGGATCCTCGATTTATCCCACACTCCGTAATATTCGAACATGTCTCTGAACTGTCCCTTGCAGTTCGAGCAGGGGGCGCAGACGTACTTCTTCACCTCCGGTCCCGGGACATCCTGGAATGCGTCGAGGATCTGTTTCATCTTCATCCGACCGGAGACGGAGTTTCGCCAGTCGGGGAAGTTCGTCGATTGCGTGATGGCAAATCCGCTTCCCCCGCCGCAGCAGTAGTTTTCGACGCCGTGGGGTGTCATCTCCCGGAACTGGGGGCAGATCTTCGAGAGAATTCTCCTCTGCGGCGCCACGATCCCCATCAGTCGGACCATGTTGCAGGGGTCGTGGAGGGTAACGGGAAAGGCGTTCCGACTGGGATCGAGCTTGATCCGGCCGCTCAGGACGATCTCCTCCAGCAGAGGGAGGCTGCTCTCCCGGGGGATGTTGAGATCGCCCGTGAGGACGCGGTCGGCGATGACGATCCCCGCCTTGTGGGCATGACCGCATTCCCCGAAGGAGATCTTCCGGACCCCGAGCGCCTTGGCTGCCTGCGATTGGCGGAGTGCGACCCGGGCGAACTGGACGTCATCGTACCAGACGCCGTAGTTGATGGAGTCGTAGCCGGCGATCTCACTGGAGAGGGTCCAATCCACCCCGGCGGCATCGAGAATGATCGCGAAGGCCTCCAGGTTTTCCGGCCAGGCGATGAATTCACCGGCGTTGTGGATGAGGAGGATGTCCGCGCCTTTTTTGTCCAGGGGGATCTTGATCTTACGGCCCGTCTTCTCTTCGATCTCCTCTTCCGCAAACTCCAGGATGTTCTTCAGGGCCGCGGGATTCATCCCCGTGCTGGAGCCGACCCTGAGCTGCTGGACCGATCCTTTTTCATGGATCTCTTTGGGGGCGATTCCCATCTGCTGACTGAAGACCTTCCGGATTTCCCGGCTGATTAGGGCGTTATCGCAGCCCAGTGGACAGACCTGGGCGCAGCGCCGGCACAGTGTGCAGCGATAGGCCAGTTCTCCCAGGCGAGCCAGCGTCTGCCAGTTCAGATCGATATTGCTATCCTTGAATTTTCTGAGGAGGGGGTGTTCTTTTTTGATGTACGTGCTGACGATTCTCCGAAAGAGTTCCGGCCGCATCGTGGGTCGGTAGATATCCTGGCGACCGCTGGAAACGTATGCCGGGCAGGCATCGGAGCAGATCTGGCATTTCACGCAGTACTCGAGGGTGTGAACGAGGGGTTGGAGAAAAGTCCAGTTGTCGTCCGAGGAGAAGAGTTTCTCGATGCCGGCCAGAAATTTGTCAACGAAGGCCTTCTCCTCCTCCGGGGTCTTCGGAGGTGTGAGACCGATGGCGACGACGCCGTCCAGAGAGGCATCCATGCGCTTGCACTGTTCTTCCGTCAGCTCCCGTATGGGTGGCTTCTCCATCTTGTCGTACGGCGACGGAAGGGGGCTCAACTCCGCGGGATCAATCTCAGTCACCTGTCCGCCGGGGCGGGTGAAGTCGGCAATAGTGATATTTTTTTTCATGGTCTATCCTTTTTTTGCCTCCGGCAATCCCGATTCAGTGGCCGCTTCGGCCCAGCTCTTTCCCGCCGGGATATGTTTCGCCTCCCACGAGATCTTCCTTCCCAGGAGGCCGCCGATCCGCTTTTCCAGTTTACTTCCGGGAAGACACGGCTCGTCGTCCCAACGGATGAGGAAGTAGGCCAGAATCCGTGTAATATAGTGCGTTGAGCGGGTGAAGGGCAGATAGATGAGGAAGATATCGAATAGGACGATGTGGAGGACCGTCATCGGATGAAGCTCCGGCGGCGTCAGGGTGATCAGCCCGAGCCAATAGGCCCGGTATTCTTCCAGCGTCGGATCAAGCAGGAGCCAGGCCAGAAGGCCGCTGCCATAGACTACGAGGAAAAAAAGGTAATTGAAAAAATTCATCGGCATGGAGTAGGTTCTCAGTCCCCGGTCCGCAAGCCGGATGATCGGCATGCCGATGCTCCCGAAGGTGCCGCTTACGAAAGCGATCCCTCCGGTGAGCAGGAGGATCGTGTAAAAGACCCTTCCCGCGACATGAGGCGCGCCGGCGGCGATCTCCATGCCGCCGACCATGGCGACGGCCGCAAAAAAACAGAGGATATGGAACGTAATGATGAAGATGAACCCCAGATGCCACGGTAGGAGAAACAGCCAGTAGGCTCGGTTGCGTTTGAAGTATTCCCCCATGTAGAAATTGTCCTTCAGCGAGTAGAACAGGCTTCGCCAGATATTTTTGGGGCGCTCTTTGGTCCACCATTCCGGCTGTTCGTAGTAGGAGCCGCCGTAGCGGTAATGCTCCTCATGGATCACAGGATAGAGATCCCATCGGATATGAGGGGGCAGTTTCAGCCAGGCGACAATTTTTACCGTATACACCACGATGATGAACACGTATGCGATATACGTCAGACCGATGATCAACGTTCCCATGAAGGCCTCTTTTCTCGGGCGAGATTTTTTTTAGACGCATCCCGTCGGCTTTGAAAGGCCGGCGAGCTTGCAAGCTCCCTTGGCCGGTCCGGATGGGAAGAGTGCATATATTTTTTTTAAGTCAAATCCAGTATCTTTACACATCTTTCTGATCATGGGAGCAATGCCGAACTGGGCATAATACTCCCTGATGTAATCGATAAGTTTCCAATGATCTTCAGTCAGTTCTCCTTCGATGCCTTCTATGGAAGCGTAGCCCTGTGCAAAGCCTCTACCCCACTTGTCCAGTTCCTGCAGGAAACCATCCTCATCCACTTCGTACGTCGTTCCTCCAATTTCTAACTGCGGCATATCTTTACTACCCCCTCTTTA
>PNOO01000277.1 GCA_013824905.1 Syntrophus sp. (in: bacteria)
CCCGTATCTTCTCCGCCGTCACCGGAATGGAGATGAGCGTGGAAAATTCCTACAAAATCGGAGAGATGATCAACACCCTGGAAAGGGCGCTGGCGGCGCGGGACGGGCGCACCCGCAAGGATGACAATCTCCATGAGATCTATTTTGAAAAGGAAGATGCCGGGGGGCGGAAATACAGACGGGAAGACCTGGAGCGGGCCAAAAGCGACTACTATCGGCTAATGGGTTGGGATATCAAAAACGGAATCCCCACGAGACCGACGCTGGAAAAGCTGGGGTTGAAGGAAGTAGCGGACGGGTTGGAGAAAAGAGGACTTATAAAGAGGTAATGTGGGGGCGAGCGACGTTTGCCCTTCTTTGGTTCAGAGTCACGACCGATAAGGAATTCCTTGGATGAGCGAGCCTTTTTCCATGCCGGCCTTCACCATGGCTGATTACCACCTCTACCGGGTGGACGACCGGGTTTTCTACGTGTTTGTCATTGCCGCCCTTGTTTTTTGCCTGCTCCACGCCGCCTTCCGGATCTTCCGGCAGCGCCGGCCGGCGGAGGTCCAAGCGATTCATCCCGCCGGAGACGAAGGGCTTCAGCGGCACACACCCTTTCAGCGGATTTACCACTGGGTCAATGCGCTTGCCGTTTTCGCGCTGACTCTCTCCGGATGGATGCTGTATCGGCAGCCCCCGCAGATTCCAAACCCGGAACAGACCGCGTCAACATGGTTCTTGTGGCACCTGTGGGGAATAGCCCTTCTGATGACAGGTCTGCTGGCACATATTGTCCGCGAGGCGTTTGTTGCAAAGGATGAGAATCCGATGGCGTTCAGCCGCGCCGCGATCGAAAGAATCCTCTCCCTCTTCAAAGACTTTTTCGGCTTTTTCAAAATACATCCCCTGCCCGGAAAGTACCACATCGGCCAAATATTCTTTCATTGGGCGGTGGCCGGAAATATTTTTGCGTTGATCCTGACCGGAATGGTTCTCTGGAAGCCTTTCCGCGACCTCCTTCCCCTCTCCCTCCTCGGTCTCGGCTGGGACTTCATCTATTTTAACCGCGTGATCCACGGCTTCTTCTCCGCCACCCTCATCGCCAATCTTATCGGCCATCTCTACTTCGCCCTTTTCATCAAGAAAAATTGGCCGGAGACCAAGTCCATGGTCACCGGCCGTATGTCCCTCCGGGAATACCTGGAAAGCCACTCTCCGCTAGAATGAGCCAAATATCCCTTGACAAGCAAAAACAGCCCCCCTATACTTCAAACCACCGAAAGCAATGTCTTATCCAATTGACACAAGAGGTCATTTACCATACTTCCCCGGGCAGAAAGCGGATCTTTCAGAAGCAGCCCGCTTCAAGGGAGGGACTTACCGATTCAAACTCACGGCCAATATGAAGGTCCTGATTGTCTTACCATGCGGGCAAGGCGATCCGGCCGATCTGCCGTCAAGCCGAGAAAGGCGTCATGGAAACAATCGATTTCAAACTGGAGCGGCTTCATTCACTGCTGACGGATATGGGGGGCGTGGTCATTGGTTACTCAGGCAGGTGAGGGTCCGGCACCATGGGGAGATCGCGCGAATCGAGGTCGAATCCGAGGAGATCATGCGCGCCGCGTCGCCTGAAATCAGAAGGCAGGTGGCGGAGAAGTTCAAGGAACTGGAGTATCTCTATACCACACTGGACCTGGGCGGCTACCGGATGGGGAGCATGAATGCCGTCCTGAACCGGGGAAATAAGGCATAAATGGATAACGAACGGCTCAAAATACTCCTCGAAAATGTGAAATCCGGCCATACGCCGGTCGATGAGGCGCTCAATAGCCTGCGATCCCTGCCTTACGATGACATGGGATACGCAAAGCTCGATATGCACCGCGGCATCCGCACCGGCTTCCCGGAGGTGGTTTTCTGCCAGGGAAAAACCTGCGGGCAGTCCGTTGAGATCGTAAAGCGGCTCGCCGAAAGTCACTCAACAATACTGGCAACCCGCGTGGCGCCCGATGTGGCCGAGAAAATCGCCGAGGCAGTTGCAGGATGCACCTATCATAGCGCCGCGCGAATCCTGGTGGTGAACAAACCGGGAGAACAGACCAAAAAGGCGGCTGACGATGGTAAATACATCATGGTCCTCTGTGCAGGAACGGCGGATCTCCCTGTGGCAGACGAGGCCGCAATCACAGCGGAGTCCATGGGAAGTCGGGTCGTGCGTTCATATGACGTCGGCGTCGCCGGCCTGCACCGGCTGCTCGATCAGAGGGACAGGATCATGGAGGCGAATGTCCTGATCGTAGTGGCCGGCATGGAAGGAGCGCTTCCGAGTGTGGTCGGGGGAATGGTCTCCTGCCCGGTGATTGCCGTGCCGACAAGCATCGGCTATGGGGCGAGCTTCGGAGGACTCGCCGCGCTGCTGGCGATGCTCAACTCATGTGCCGCCGGTGTCGCCGTCATGAACATCGACAACGGTTTCGGGGCCGGATACTTCGCACACCTGGTGAACCGATGAAAATTGCCTATTTCGACTGTTTTTCGGGAATCAGCGGCGATATGACGCTCGGGGCGCTCATAGGCGCAGGGGCGGACCCGGAGCAGCTCCGGGACAAACTCGCCGGCCTAGGCATTGGGGGTTACAGAATCGACATCAGCAGAAAGATCAATGGATACATCGAGGCAACGGACGTCCGGGTGATCCTCGATGAACCTCATTGCCAGCATCATCGGCATCTGAAGGAGATAATCGAGACAATCCATAACGGCGCCCTTTCCGACCCGGTAAAGCAGAGAGCTGAGCGGATATTCAGGAGGCTTGCGGAGGCCGAAGGCAGGGTGCACGGCCACCCTCCGGAAAAGGTTCATTTCCATGAAGTGGGGGCGGCGGATGCCATTGTCGACATTGTGGGCACGGCCATCTGTCTCGAACTGATCGGCTCGCCGAAGGTTGTCGCGAGCCCGATGCCCACTTTTTACGGCTATGTGAAAGGATCACATGGCATCTTCCCCCTTCCCGCCCCTGCCACCGCCGAGATCCTG
>PNOO01000278.1 GCA_013824905.1 Syntrophus sp. (in: bacteria)
AATGGCTGATACACTGAAGTCGCTTGGTTTGTGCCTGGGGGCATCGACTGTTTCTCTCGTTCAAGTGGAGCGTGATCGGGAGGGCAAGGGGGCGCTTTTACCCCACATCATCGCCCATTCCGTTCACAGCCACGAGGGTGACGCCAAACGCTGCCTGATTCAAGCCCTAAAAGATGTAGATCTATCCTCTGTTGATCGGATTACAGCCACCGGCCGCAAGTTCCGGCGGTTGGTCAACTTAATGTCCATCCCGGAACCCGAGGCGGTGGAGTATGCGTACGCCTTCGCGAAGCCGCCCGGTATCGACTGTCCCGCCGTAGTTTCCGCCGGCGGTGAAACTTTCATGGTGTACGTGTTGAATCGATCGGGACACATCACAAACGTGGTCACCGGCAACAAGTGCGCCTCCGGGACAGGCGAGTTTTTTCTGCAGCAGTTGCGCCGCATGGATGTGAGCCTCGGGGAGGCCGCGCAGTGGGCGGGAGTGGAGGTACCCTATCATGTATCGGGCCGCTGCTCGGTTTTTTGCAAGTCGGACTGCACCCATGCCACCAATAAGGGAATTCCCAAGCCGCAGGTGACCGCCGGCCTTTGCAAAATGATGGCGGACAAGATCCTGGAGCTGCTGAAAAAAGAGGACCGGTGCAACATCATGATCATCGGCGGTGCGGCCCAAAACCGCATGATGATCGAATACCTCCGCCGGGAGATCCCCGGCCTGATCGTGCCTAAGACGGCATCCCACATGGAGGCCCTCGGCGCGGCCCTGTGGGGGCTTTCCCACGAAACCCTTCCTTTCCCCGGGTTTGCCGAGCTCTTTGTCACCAGAGCGGCCTCCTTCGACAGTCTCCCGCCGCTGAATGACGCCGTCGGCAGGGTGGAGTTCAAAACGATCGAACGTGACGCCGTCCGTCCCGGTGATCACTGCATCTTGGGTCTCGATGTCGGCTCCACCACCACAAAGGCCGTGCTTATGCGCCGGGCGGACCACGCCCTTCTGGCTTCCGTTTATTTGCGCACCAACGGGGATCCGGTAGGCGCTTCCCGCAATTGCTACCGCTCGATCCTCGATCAGGTCAGGCAGAAGGCCGATCCGCAAACGATCCGCATCACAGGCTTGGGTGTCTGCGGATCGGGAAGGCAAATCGCGGGGCTGCACGCCCTCACGGAGGGGGTCGTCAACGAGATCATCGCGCACGCCACGGCAGCCGTCCATTTTGATCCCCTGGTGGACACGATTTTTGAAATCGGCGGTCAGGACGCCAAATACACCTATATCATCAATTCCGTCCCCGCCGATTACGCCATGAACGAAGCATGTTCGGCGGGCACCGGCTCATTTTTGGAGGAATCGGCCCACGAAACGTTGGGATTGAAAATGGAGGATATCGCCGAGATGGCCTTCAAAGGAAAGCGTCCGCCCAATTTCAACGACCAGTGCGCCGCCTTTATCGCCTCCGACATCAAAAATGCGATCCAGGAAGGCGTGGACCGCGAGGACATCGCGGCCGGTCTTGTCTATTCGATCTGCATGAATTACTCCAACCGCGTCAAAGGGAACCGGCCGGTCGGGGAAAAAATCTTCATGCAGGGAGGGGTATGCTACAACAAGGCGGTGCCGCTCGCGATGGAGGCCTTGATCGGCAAACCGATCATCGTCCCGCCGGAACCTGGACTAATGGGGGCGTTCGGCGTCGCCCTAGAAATCCGGAAACGGATGGAATCCGGGCTTATGGCCGAGAGCTCCTTCGATCTCGAAACCCTCGCCCGGCGGGAAGTGATTCATGGAAAGTCATTCACCTGCCGGGGCGGGAAGGAGAAATGCGACAGGCGGTGCCCCATCGCCGTCATCGAGGTGGAGGGGCAAAAACACCCTTTTGGAGGCGCCTGCAACCGCTATTACAATATCCGCCGGAATGTGAACTACGACACGGAAAAACTCGATCTGGCGCGCAGCCGCCAGCAGCTCATCTTTCAAACCGATGGCGCGGTGCCGGACAAAGTGAAGGCGCGATCCTCTAAAGGCCGGGTGGGGATCAACCGCAGTTTTCTAGTCAATACCTATTACCCGCTATACTCCCATTTTTTCAGCGAACTGGGTTTCGAAGTCGTCCTGCCCGATCACCCGAGCCAGGAGGGCATCGATCAGTGCGGGGCCGCCTTCTGCTACCCGGTAGAACTGGCCCACGGATTTATCGATTCGCTCCTTGAGAGCAATCCCCCTCCGGATTTTCTGTTTCTCCCCCATTTCAAGGCCGTACCGGGTCAACATAACGGGGGCAGTCCCCAGTCGCAGGTTTGCCCTTTGGTGCAGGGGGAGACGTTCTACCTTCAGACGGCGTTCAGCAAAAAAATCGCTCAACTCAAAGAAAGCGGCACACGACTCTTGACGCCGCTGTTGGATTTATCCCGCGGCGTAAAGGGCGCTGAAGAATCTTTAATAGAGACAGCAGGCCGCATGGGAGTCGGCCGTCGGGCGGCCCAAGAGGCTTTCGCCGTCGCTTTGCAGAGGCAACTCGACTGTTTCTCGGCGATGAAGGAGGCAGGCCGGAAAATGCTCTCCGAGCTCGAAGCGGACCCTGAAAAAACGGGAATTGTCCTTTTCGCTCGACCCTACAACGGATTTGTCGGGGAAGGCAACATGGGCATCCCCTATAAATTTGCCACACGGGGAATTCCCGTGATTCCCATCGATTTTCTTGATCTGGAACAGGAGCTCTCAAAAAGGCACATGTATTGGGGCATGGGAAATCTCCTCATCAAAGCGGCCCGTTTTGTGGAAAGACATCCGCAGCTTTTCGGCGCCTACATCACCAATTTCTCCTGCGGACCGGATTCTTTCATTATCAGCTATTTCCGCGATATCATGGGACGCAAGCCCTCGCTTACACTCGAGCTGGACAGCCACACCGCCGACGCCGGCCTCGAGACCCGGGTGGAGGCGTTTCTCGATATCGTCCGGAGCTACCGTCAGCTTATGGCCAGGCAGATGATCTCGCCGCGT
>PNOO01000279.1 GCA_013824905.1 Syntrophus sp. (in: bacteria)
TTTGCGGGCCATCTTGTATCCGTCCAGGCACGTGATCACCGAAGCCGCCTCTCCCGGGATGTTCAGGAGGATCGACGTCGTGGAGCCGCCGTACATGGCGCCGTAGAATATTCCTGCCAGCATGATCACGGCGGAGACCGGCTCCATCCTGAAGGTCACCGGAAGAAGAAGGGCGATCGTGGCCGGAGGCCCCAGGCCCGGTAAAACGCCGATGGCCGTGCCCAGGAGCGCCCCGAGCGCACAGTAAAAGAGGTTCGAAGCAGACAGGGCCACGGCAAATCCGCCGGCGAGATTTTCGAAAAAGCCCATCGTTTCCCCTTACAGGAACGCTGCCAGCAGACCGCGAGGCAACGTCACTCCCAACAGACGATCGAAGAGCAGGTAGCTGACAACCGCCAGGATCAGACTCATAAGGACAAGGACCCGAGGTTTTGTTTCCATCACTTTCAGGACGATCGCGGAAAGGATCGTGGTGGTGATGACATACCCCAGGGTTTCAAGCGTGGCTACATACAGGACAAGCGTCAAAACGACAAGAACCGGTCCCTTTATCTTGCCGAAGGCGTGGCTCTCGCCGGCCCGTCCGCCCCAGGCCTGGAAGAGGAACAGGGCGGAGAGCGCGATCAAAATGGTCCCGTCGATGAACGGGAAGAAGCCGGGACGAGGCTCCGTCGGAACCCCGACCTGCAGCTTGACGGCGCCGATCACAAAGACGACCCCGATGGCCAGGAAAAAAAGCCCTACTGCGATATTCCCAGATTTCCGCATAGCCTTCCCACCCGTAAGTTCATTATTACTCCGGCAACAATATATGTCAAAGTCGTCATTCCCGCGAAAGCGGGAATCCAGAACGGGACTGGATGCCTGATCAAAGCCCGCCCCGGACGCGATCCGGGGTCCGGCATGACAATCTTAGACATGTTTACTTGCCGGAGTAATAAGCAATCTATTTCTTTAGTGACTTGCCGAGTTCTTTTTGCATTTCGAATTCATCCCGCCAGAGCTTGCCGAATTCGTCGGGGCCCAGGTACTGGATTTCGTCCCCGAATTGCTTGATCATGCTGACGACCGACTTGTCTTCGGTCATCTTCTTGAAGGCCTGCGCCAATTTGTCGATCACCGGACGGGGGGTGCCCTTCGGCGCCAGAACGGCCCGCCACATCAGGTTCACCACGTCCACGCCCTCTTCCTTGGCGGTGGGAACGTCGGGCAGTTTCTCCTCCCGCTTGTAGTCGAGGACGGCCAGGGCGCGAAGCTTTCCCGATTGGATATGGGGAAGAAGGGCCGTGACCAACCCACCCGTCATGTCCGCGTGCCCACCCAGGACGGCCAGAAGGGCAGGGCCGCCGCCGTCATAGGGGACGTTCTTCGTCTTGATGCCGGTCTGCTTGCCGATCATCTTCCAGGGGAGGTCGGCCTGACCCCAGGGCCCGGTGTTTGCGAAGATCAATTTGTCGGGATTGGCCTTGGCATACGCCAGCATCTCCTTGAAGGTCTTGAACGGCAGATCGGCGCGCGCGGCGATGATGGTCGGGCTGTAATTGATCCGGCAGACCGCCATGAGATCATCCGGCCCTTTGGAACGGCCTTCGACGGCGGGATAGGTGGTGCTCCACCCCATACCGCCGAAGAGCAGGGTGTAGCCGTCGGGAGCTGCTTTGGCCACGATTTCGGAGCCGATCGCGCCTCCTCCGCCGGGCTTGAGCTGCACGATGATCGGTTGACCCAGATAGTTGACCGCGACACTCGTCACTGCCCGGGCCGTCAAATCGTGAGACCCCCCAGCCCCCACAGGGATGACGAGGGTCACAGGTTTGGTCGGGAATTCGTCCGCGCCGGCGGCGGGCGCCGGCGCCCCCGCGGAGCATATCCACACGAACAGACCGATCCACATCGTCGTCAAACAAAAGCGTTTGCTCATCTTCTCTCCTCCTTTGCTGAAGCGACCATAGAAAAATTGTTTCAAAACCGATTTCACGATTGACGGGATTCGAGCCCCTTGCCGAATCCCATCAACTACTCCTCATCCCAGCCCGCGGGGGGATACGGATTTTCCGAATCGTCGATGAACACGATCCGCGCGGCTTCCTTGGAGGGCACTCCGCCATAGGCAAAAACCAGGACCACCTCTTCCGTCCTGCTGGCGTTGGCAACGCCGTGAATGACCCCTTCCGGGGCAAAGACGAATGTTCCTTCGGGGCACTTCACGATCTTCGCCTCCGGTCCCACCAGCAGAACCATTGTCCCCTTTACGATATACATGGCCGCTTCCGCACTGAGGTGGACGTGTCTCTCATTGGCGGTATGGGGTGGAATGACCGTTCTGCCCATGGCGATCCGCTTGGATCCGCAGACCTGCTCATTGATGCCGAAGTTGATCGCTAATCCCTTTTCATACGCGGTATCGGTGACGACTTCGCTGAAGTGCCCTGTTTTCGGCGGAACGACAGTCAATTTTGACAGTGCATCCAGTTTTACGTATTCAGCCATTGATTCCTCCCAGTCTTGATGTTGATTTAATGAACATTGGCCAGATCCTCATAAAAGGAGATGATATCGGCGTTGTCCCACTCCCCTCTCCCTTTGGCCACTTCCGACCGGAGGGCCTGGGCGTGCAGGCTGCTCAGAATAAGGGGGGCGTTCACCCGGTGTCCCAGATCGAGCATCAGCCCCACATCCTTCAGATGGAAAGACAGCTTGCCTTCAGGGGGAAGGAACTCCTTTTCGATCATTTTCAGGCCTTTCTGGTCCATCGCGCTGGAATAGGCCGCCGACTCCTTGAGCACCTCCAGTGTCCGGTGAAGGTCCATCCCCACCTTCCCGGCGAGGCAAAGCCCCTCGGCCAGCGCCATGCGGTTGAGGCCAAGGACCAGATTGACGATCAGCTTTGCCGTCGCCCCGGCGCCGTTTTTCCCCATATGGAAGGTCCGTCTTCCCAGGGCTGAAAAAATCGGGCCGCACTTCCCGAAGGTCTCTTCATTGCCG
>PNOO01000280.1 GCA_013824905.1 Syntrophus sp. (in: bacteria)
CGGGAATAGCGGCCTCCACAAAAGAGAAACCTCCTGCCCAGACCAAATCCACGAAAAAAATCTTGGGCGTTGATGTCATCAAGCTCGGGGGGCAAGGGGTCATTTCGGGGGCCCATGCCGATTACGGCTGGCAGATCCAGGCGGGCGCAATCCTGGCCATCGAAGAGATCAACGCCAAAGGGGGGATTCTGGGGAGCAAACTCGAGCTCAAGTTCATGGACGAGGAGCTCAAGCCGGCTGTGGCCGTGAAAAATGCCAGGTATCTCGCCACCGAATGGGGCGCTCATCTTCTGTTCGGAGTCGATTCCAGCGGCAGCGCGATGGCCGTTGGCCCCATTCTCCCCGAACTCGACCGTATCTGTATGTTTGACCATGCCTCCACCCATCGTTTAACCGAGGAATTGGTGTATGGCAAAGGAATCAAGCAAATCTTCCGCATCTCTGCTCCGGTGTACCAGGAGAGCAATCTGGCCGCCCTCATTTTTAAGGAGTTTCCCAACATAAAAAGATGGGCAGGGATTCACTGTGATTATGAGTACGGATACTCGACCTGGGCCCTCTTCAAGGATACCCTGAAAAAATACCGCCCGGATGTGGAATTTGTCTCCATCGCCTGGGCTCCTTTCTGGACCATGGATTTTTCTTCCCACATTTCGGCGGTGATGGCCGCGAATCCCGACGGCATCATCGCCACCCCATGGGCCGGGGAAGGGGTCATGCTTCTTCGGCAGTCGCTCATGCTGGGGGTCTTCGACAAGATCCAGGCATGGTTCCAATGCATGGGTGGATCCGTAGATATTCTGGAAGGCATTTCGAGGGAAGTGGAGGCGGGGAAATTCAAGGATAAATTGTGGGCCACGGCCCGTTACATTCACAACTACCCCGATACGCCGGAGAACAACAAGTTTGTGGCAGGCTTCCGCAAGCGGTGGAACCGGTTTCCCAACTACTCCGCCGAAAGTGCCTACTCCACCATTTATGTCTTCAAAGCGGCCCTGGAAAAGAGCAGAAGTCTCAAGACCCCGGACCTCATCAAAGCGATGGAAGGGTTGAAGCTCATGACCCCGGCCGGAGAACGGTATTTCCGACCGGAAGACCACCAGGCGATATATAGCGTCCCCGGGGGCCGAGTGGTGAAAGATCCCAATTACCCCATTCCCGTCCTGGGCGACTTGAAGGTGTTCCCCGCCCAGGCCTACTATCGAAATCCTCCTTTTGAACCCCTCTCGATGGCCAAGTAAGAGTGAATCATGGGGGAGCCTGAACGCCTGGGCTCCCCCGTTTCAATGAATGAGGGGACGAAGGATATGGAGACATTGGTTTTCCAGGGATTAATAGGCTTGAGCGTGTCCATGTACCTCTGGCTCCTGGCCGCCGGTTTGACCATCGTGTTCGGCGTGCTGGGGGTTCTCAATTTCGCCCACGGGAGCCTTTTCATGCTGGGGGGTTATTTTACCTTCACCTACTACGGCCTCTGGGGAATCAACTTCTGGCTGGCCATTGCCTTGAGCCTGCTATCGGTGGGCGTCGTGGGCTACTTCATGGAGCGGTTTTTTTTGCGACATATTTACCATATGGACCACGCCTTCCAGCTCCTCCTGACCTTTGGCTTCATCCTCATCTTCGACGATGCCGTAAAGATGATCTGGGGAGGAGTGGCCAAGATTCCGCCCATGCCCGGCTTTTTCGAAGGAACGGTGTCCGTGGTAGGAAGGCCTTTCCCCGTTTACAACCTTTTCATCATAGGGACCGGCCTGGCGGTGGCCATTGTGATCTGGCTGCTTTTTGAAAGGACCTGGTGGGGGAGAATGGTGAGGGCCTCGGCTTCAGACCGGGAGATGGCCAGCGCCATCGGCGTCAACATCCCCACGCTCTTCACCGGGGTCTTTGTTTTCGGGGCCATGCTGGCTGCCCTGGGAGGAGCCCTGGGGACCCCTGTGCGGGTGGTGGCTCCGGGGATCGGAGCGGCCATGATTATCCAGGCCTTCATCATCACGGTGATCGGGGGGCTGGGAAATCTCAAGGGCGCTTTTGTCGGGGCGATCATTGTAGGAACCCTCAGCGCTTACGG
This sequence comes from Syntrophus sp. (in: bacteria), assembly GCA_013824905.1. Lineage (GTDB taxonomy): Bacteria > Desulfobacterota > Syntrophia > Syntrophales > UBA5619 > JAKAFS01. The sequence continues at coordinate 2,072 of PNOO01000280.1, forward strand.
CATTCTCCTCTTCCCGGTTTTCGAGCTCTTCCTGATATTCTTGATCATGGCTGTGGTTTTGATGGTGAAACCACAGGGACTCTTCGGGGGATAATCGATGAAAACAAGACTGGCAATCCTGATCCTGGTTGTTCTCCTGGCCTTGCTGCCGGCTTACGCCGGAAAATATGCCCTTTATGTCACCATACACATCCTGCTCCTCTCCATTTTCTCCCTCGGTTTCAATCTCCTGTTCGGCTATACCGGACTCCTCTCCTTCGGGCAGGCCGGCTTTTATGCGGTGGGGGCGTATGGCTGCGCCAAGATCCTCCTGGCGTATCCTTCGCTCCTGGTCGGGATCGTCGGGGGAGTGGTCATGGCCGGGGCTGTCTCCTTATTGCTGGGGTTTCTCTGCATCCGGCATACACGCATCTATTTTTCCATGCTGACCCTCAGCTTCGGCATGATGATCTTCTCCCTGGCCTGGAAGTGGCGGGATATGACCGGAGGAGATGACGGCCTGGTGGGAATTCCCCGCGCCCCTTTGGAGATCCCGGGCCTCTTCAAGATCAACATGACGCCCATGGAAAATTATTACTTTGTTGTCCTGGCGTTCGCCATTCTGGCTATCACTCTTTTCTATCGGATCGTCCATTCGCCCATGGGCCTTGCCATGCAGGGCATTCGAGACAGCGAAACCCGCACGGCCTGTATCGGGATATCCGTACGAAAATACCGCCTTATCTCCTTTACCATTGCCGGGATGTACGCCGGGCTGGCCGGGGCCCTGCTTCCCCCCCTGGAAAGCACCGTAACTCCTCCGCTGGCTCATTGGAGCCATTCGGCGGAACCCGTGCTGGCTACCCTCTTAGGGGGGGTCTACTCCTTCTCCGGGCCCATTGTGGGATCGGTTCTCTTTTACCTGTTGAAGGAT
>PNOO01000281.1 GCA_013824905.1 Syntrophus sp. (in: bacteria)
TCTGATAGAATAGATAAGTCCAGATAGGCCTCATCTATGCCGACATCCTCCATGATGGGAGTGATGGTTTTGAGAACTGCCTTGAATTTTATGGAAGCCGCCGAATAGGCTTCGTAATCTACCGGTAGAAAAACAGCGTGAGGACAGAGTTTGTAGGCGGTCCTGAGCGGCATGCCGGAGTGAACGCCGTACTTTCTGGCCTCATAGTTGGATGTGCTGACGACACCGCGTTTTGAGGGATCCCCCTGACCGCCAATAACGACCGACATTTCTGCGAGCTCGGGTCTTCTTCTCTGTTCAACCGCAGCAAAGAAGGCGTCCATATCGATATGAAGGATTCTTCTCATAAGGTTCCTTCAGAATCAGGATGCCTGTTTATGATTTTTCCAATGATCTATCTCAGAAAAATAGGCGCAAAGACGGGAACAAAGTAAAGCATCGAAATGAAGAAGACGCCGATACAGACTTTGTCGATCCACTTGCTGCGGAGATACCTCTCGTCCCAGTCGGTCGATTCAATGAAACGTTCAAAGCGCCTGAGCAAGTTGCGCCTGGAAGCGATTTTGCATTGTACCCGTCTGGGCTGTCTAATCGCTCTTGAAGAAACCCCTTTCACGGAAACTGTTGCAAATATCTTCATTTTTTCTCCTTTACCTATTTTATCGGCAAAAAGTCATTCACTCTTAAGTCTATTTACTGGTGATACTTTCGAATCACGGCAGTGACGACCCCGCCCAGCCGAAGCTCTGTCTTGGGCTTGATGAGGGGGTATTTGGGATTTGCAGCTTCCAGGACAATCTGCTTTCCCTGTCTCTTGAAATATTTCATGGTCCATTCGCCATCCACTTCGGCAATGACCACATCGCCATTTTTTGGTTGTCTTCCCTTTTCGACAATGACCAGGTCTCCCTCCAATATCCCTTCGCCGATCATCGAATCCCCGCTGACCTGCAACAAGAATGACGCATCGGGCTTTGTGACCAGATACTCATCCATCGACATGATGTCGCACAGGGACTCTTCTTCCGGCGATGGGAAACCCGCTTGAACAGAGCCGACCTTAGGAACAGCAAATGCTCTTTTCGTAAAAGTCAGACGGCCCTTTCCGTCTTTTTCCAGAATTCCTGCATCAATCAGTTTGTTGATCCAGAAATTGACGACGCTTTTCGATCTGACCCCGAGAATGTCGATCATCTCGGCGTACGATGGCATCCGCCGGCTGGCCCGGAAGAAGGCGACAATGAGCTTCTGAACCGATTGTATGGTGCGTTTTTCTTTCATGGCTCCCTTATATAGAACATTCGTTCTATTGTCAAGGAAAAAAATCGATCGCCCGGCAAAGCCGGCGGATGATCCTTCTCGTTGATCGTTGGAGAGATCATACCTCTTCCTCTCGTTCATTGACTGATGTTGAAAAATATGCCAAATGATAAATAATCGTCATATCTGCATATCCAGTGATGTGAAAGGCTGCCTGCATGGATGAACCCGACACCATCGAAGCCGGACCGATTCGCCCGCCCAGCGAGGCGGGAAGCTACCTGCTCCGGCTGACCCGCAACTGCCCGTGGAACCGGTGTTCCTTTTGCAGGACCTATAAGAACGAAAAGTTCAGCTTGCGGGAGCCGGAGGAGATCGAAAGAGACATCGACGCCATGGCGAAGATTCGGGCCCGTCTCCTTGCATCAGGCACGATTCCCGACTGGCGCGAACTTCGGCTGCGGGACGACGTCTCCAGCCAGGAGGAGTGGATGGTGCTCAATGCCCTCGCCGCCGGGGGACACACCGCTTTTCTGCAAGACGCCGATTCACTGGTCATGAAGCCGGACAACCTGCGCCGGATCCTCGCCCACTTCAAAAAGAGATTTCCCGAAGTGATACGGATCACCACCTACGCCCGATCGCGAACCTTGGCCCGTCTCTCCCCGGAGGACCTCCGAACCTACCGGGAGCTGGGTCTCACCCGGGTCCACATCGGGATGGAGACCGGTCACGATCCCCTGCTCGAACTGATCAAGAAGGGTGCCACGGCCGAATTCCACATCCGCGGCGGCCGAAATGCCGTCGACGCCGGGTTGGAGGTTTCGGAATACGTCATGCCCGGATTGGGGGGACGGGAGATGAGCGAGGGACACGTTCTCGACACCGCGCGGGTTCTCAACACCGTCGCCCCCCACTTCATCCGCCTCCGCACCCTCTCGCTGGGACCAAGCCTCCCTCTTTGGGAGACCTTCAACGGACCGGACGCCCGGCTCGCCCCCTTGACCGAGGTGCAGGTCGTCGGCGAGATCCGCCGCCTGATCGAAGCCCTGGAAGGGATCCGAAGCCGGCTTGTGAGCGACCATATCATGAACCTGCTGGGGGATCTGGAAGGGCAGCTCCCGGGTGAAAAACAACGGCTCCTGGACATGTGTGACGCCTTCCTGGAACTCCCCCCGGAGGAGCAGCGTCTCTTCCAGGCCGGGCGCAGGGCCGGCCTCCTCACCGGGGTGCAGGATCTGGAAGACCTTGGGGCGCGGGCGCGTTCGGAGTCGGTATTGGCCAAGTTGGTGCGGGCTTACGGCCCCGGGAGGTTGGAAGAAGGGATACAGGAGCTCAAGGCGCGGTTCGTCTGAGCACCGACGCGGTCCGTACAGAGGTGAGCTCCCGACATATTCAAAGCGCCGTCGGTCCGATACGGGAGTGATGGATCCGGGTCTCAAGGGTCCGGATGTCCGTTGCATCGGATCGACCCGCGGAAGCAGGGATGAAAGGGTGTTTCATGAATGTTGTTCTCAAGAGGGTGTTCCTTGCTTTGGCGCTGGTGGTCGTCTGCGCGGTCATCCTTGCGGCGACAAAGTCTTATGGGATATGGGTCATCAGCGGTTTCGCCGTTTTCTTTTTTATCCTGGGTCTCCTCAGAAAGGAAAAGGCCCCGGACAAGGCCGACGAAGCCCGGACGGATAACGGGGAAAAACCAGGACAGGAAGAGAATCC
>PNOO01000282.1 GCA_013824905.1 Syntrophus sp. (in: bacteria)
CCGCAGCCGGCGCAGGTGCGATGCCCCGGCACATACACCTCCGGCGCCGGGACACGCTTGAATGACTTCAATGGTTCCAACTGTTGAAACTTATAGTCAAATGCTTGCATGGTTCCTCCTTAATAGTATAATGGGTCGTCGTCTTCTTACATCCCAGTCCACTGGACGTAATTCCGGACCTTCTTCTCCTGTACTGCCTGCGTGAGGACCTTCGCCATGTGGTCGAAATCGGCGGGCCAGATGGTCTCTCCGCCAAGACCGGCCATGAAGGAGGTGACGAGCGGTCTTTGATCCAGATCGTACAGGCTTGCCCGTAGCTCGTGAATCAGATTGCCGCCCCTCATGGCTCCGCCGTAGGACGTGCTGGTCTCAACGACCCCGACGGCCTTGACGTGACCCAGGGCATTGGCAAGCTGGTGGGTCGGCCAGGGGCGAACCCAGCGCAGCCGGGCCATACCGGCCTTCACACCTTTTTTGCGGAGGCTATCCACGGCCGTCCTGCAGGTATTGGAATGGGCGCCCTGAATGAAAAAGGCGATATCCGCGTCCGCCAGCTTGTACTGCTCTACGAACGGATCGTACTTTCTTCCGAAGATGCGGTTAAAATCCGCCGTCGCCTCTTCTATGACCTTCGGTACGGCGAGAAACGTCTTTGCCCGCGCGGCATCCATGGGAGCGCCCTGGTCCGGCCTGATCTGCGGGCCGTGGGAAACCGGGTGGGTCAGGCTCAAAGGACCGATCGGCCTGTAGGGCGGCAGGAACTCTTTCACCTGGGACTTATCTCCCAGGGTGACCTTGTCCGGAATATGGGAGATGAAGTATCCGTCCTGGCACACCATCTGGGGCAGCATCACACGGTGGTCTTCGCCGACACGGTAGTTTATCAAGGTATTGTCATAGACCTCCTGCGGGGAGCAAGCCCATCCGAGAAGCCAGCCCTGATCGCGGGTCGACATGGCATCCGTGTGCTCGGAACCGAAATCACCGGGAGGATCGAGCGTCCGGTCGGCGATCGACATTTGGGCCGGATACCGGCCGCCGGCCATCGGGCTGTACACTTCCATCGCATAGGTGACGCCGACGCCTGAGCTTCCCGTAAAGGCGCGCGCACCCGAGGCGCTGGCGCCCAGGACCACGGACACCTGGGCATGCTCGCCTTCGCCATGGACGAATTCCGCATTCAACTCGCCATTGGCGACCATTTTAGCAAGCTCCATCATAATCGCCGTATAGGGGCGGATAGGATAAGAGCAGATCACTTCCACTTCGGCCGCCTTTGCACCCTCTGCAGCGGCGCGGCAACCTGTCATCATTTGTTCTTTCGCCATAGTATTGATCCTCCTTTAGAAAGGTTTCTCCAAACGAACTACTCCATCCGGGAAGTCGAGTTCGGGCGCCGCGGTGAGCGCCCCGGTCGGACACTCATTGATGCAGATCTGACACCCCTTGCAGAAACCCGCGACCCACTCCATCATGTCTTCCTCTTCCTTATATATCCAGCAGGCATCCGGGCAGGATAAATAACAGATAAGGCAGCGCGTACATTTCTCGTCGTCCTTTACCGGGCGGACAATCCGCCAGTTTGATGTCTGAAACAGATTCTGCGTGCAGACCGGCGCCGGTGTAACGGCGCCGAACGGCACCTCTCTGTCTTTAGGAACGTTGATTGTCCCGTAGCCGGGAAGTTCTTTTGCCATGGTATCCTCCTTATTCATTTTTTTGTGTTTAAGACCGGCATCATCGGTTATCCGCCCCGGATATCTCGGGTGCGGCCTAACCCAATTTCTTAATCTTGACCTCTTTATATCCCCGTTCCATACCGGAGACGTCACTGACGATCTTGGCGAGATGTTCTTTCTTGATCATGCCGGTCACCTTGGCGATCGCGCCGACGATCGGAGCCGCAATACCTTTGCCGATACCGGATTCATCAACTCCGCCTTCCGAACCGGAAAAATCGACGGTCCTGACCCCGGTGATCCCGTCGGCATCCACCGTGGCGATCGTACTGAGCAGATCGGCATTGGGGATGAATTTCAACATGGAGTCAATGGACCGGTTGGTGTTGATGATGAGGGTTCCGCCTTTTTTCATGCCCAGTAAGACATCGATGCCTTTGACGATGGTCGCCTCGGCAATGACCACCACTTCCGGTTGATCGTTCGTATAGACGTACTTATGCTCGATCTCCTCATCGCTGAGCCGGACGTATTTTCGGACCGTCACGAGGACGCGGTCGGGCAGGTCTTCGTAATTGTCAAATGCCTGCGCATGCTTGCCGTCCATCTGGGCGGCCTTGGCAAAAATGTTGATGACGTCCCGCCCCTCCTTGTCCATGATCACGCCCCGCGCCCAAACAGTAATTTCGTGTACCTTTGCCATACACACCTCCTTGATGTTCTGGGTAAATAGGATAATCCTTATTGCCGCGTTTCCTACATGTCGCCGAACTTATGAGACAGGAACCTGAAACCACCCCCTCCCTATTTGCTAAAGATAATCCCTTCTATATCCTCCAAGTGCTGTAGCATCAACTTCAGTGCGACGTCACAATCACCTTTCTTTATGGCAGAAAGAATCTTCTTATGGCCCTCCAGAGATCTTTCTGCCCGCTTGTTACGTTCGTCTTCCATAAGATATTCTTCCCGTGACTGATGTAAAAGATCAATTAAGGCAAGGAGAAGACGCTCCATGACCCGGTTTTTTGCCGCCCCGGCCAGATGGTTGTGGAAGAGCGAATTGGATTCGAGAACACTTTCGCCTCGTCCAATACACACCTCCTGCTCGTGCAGTATCGTTTCCATCTCTTCAATCTCTTGCGGCATGGCATTTTCCGCCGCCAGATAGGCGACATGGGGTTCGATGATTTTCCGGATGTAGAAGATGTCGCGAATATCATCATTCGCGTTAAACAGGGCCGCCGCCAACGGCTGGATCAACGCTTCTTCGCTCGA
>PNOO01000283.1 GCA_013824905.1 Syntrophus sp. (in: bacteria)
GGCCGGTTTCATCTTTGCCTTTTTCCTGGCGGCGATGGTCTATTTTTCCAGAAAGGACATCCTTTCGTAAATGAAAGCCCCTATTCCAAACAGATTTTTAACATTATTCCTGTTCCTGCTCCTTATCATCCCGACGCCGGCGTCGACGCAGGAGAGACCCGGTGTGAAGCAGGGGCCGGACCCCCGGCAGGTCTTTACCGAAATGATGAAGCCTTATCGGGAATTGAACGACTACACTGTCCGGATTCACGCGAAGGTGAACATGCCGGCCATCCGCATCCCGGATTTCAGCGCCATCCTCTACTTCAAGAAACCCGACAGGTTCCATATCGAAACGAGAAGTTTTGCACCGATCCCCCGAGACAGCGGCATGTTCAACCCTTTCCAGTTCGATCCCGAAAAGAATCTGATCACCTACCTTCGGACCGAGAATCTAAACGGGATGCTGTTGGACGTGTTCAAGGTCGAACCCATCGAAACCAAGGCCCTTATCAGATATTATCATGTCTGGATCGGGGGAAATCCCAGGCGGATCCTGCAGATGGAAAGCCTCTCCGTCAAAGGGACAAAAGGGCGGGTGAAACTGACTTACAGGACAATCGAGCAGGGTCTTGAGAAATGGCTTCTGCCGGAAAAGGTCCATGTCCAGCTCACCTTTCCCGAAGGGATGCATAACGCCGATGCCTCATCGTTTACCGCGAAAGATAATCCCTTCTCCTCGGGCATGCGCAGACTCGACGACGTGTCAGGGGAAGGGGAGATCTCTCTTTCCTACAGCGAATGGCAGATCAATACCGGCCTCGATGATCGCCTGTTTCAAAAAGATAAAAAATAATCGTATCCCAATTTCCTTTAGGAGGCCTCTACGGCAGGAGACACCACCCCCGACTTGACCACCGGAAGCCTGTGGCGCAACATCTGGCAGCTCTCGTGGCCGATGCTGCTCATCATGATCTTCAATTTCTTCGTGGGCTTCGTCGACGTCTACGTGGCGGGGTTCATCAGCCCCGAGGTCCAAGCGGCCGTCGGTTTCGTCAGTCTTCTCTATTTCTTTGTCATCATCATCGCCAATGCGATCAGCATCGGGACGGTGGCCCTGGTTTCGCGGGCCATCGGCGGCGGGGATTTCGCGCGGGCTCTGGATGTGGCCAGGCAATCCCTGATTTTCGGATGTCTGGTCGCCGCCGTTCTCACCCTGGTCGGCATTTTCCTCTCACGCGAGATCGTCGCCGCGACGGGGTTCCCGGAGAAGATCCGCGAGATCGCCGAAACGTTGCTCCGGATCTTCTCTATCGCCCTGGGGGCAAACTATCTTCTCATCATCTCAAGTTCCCTGTTCCGCGCGAGCGGCGACGTACTGTACCCCCTCTTTACCATGTTCATCGTGAGCGCAGTCAACATCCTCGGAGCGTTCGTCCTGGTCTTCGGCTGGTTCCTTTTTCCCCGCCTGGGATACGCCGGGATCGGCGTCGCCACAGCGGTCTCGGTCACTCTCGGCATGGGGATCAATCTTGTTCTCTTCTCCCGGAGCCGGTGGCGGTCTATTTATAATGGATCTTGGGTTCTCTCTTTTGAGACGATGAAAAAGATCGTCGATATCGGCTGGCCGGCGGCCATGCTCCAGATCGCCTGGAATGCCGGAACGATCATCCTGTACAACTTCCTCGGCCGACTGGGAGAGGAGAGTATCACCGCCATGGCGGCCATCTCCAACGGTCTGAGGATCGAGGCCCTCATCTTTCTGCCGGCCTTCGCCCTCAACATGTCCGCATCGGTCCTCATCGGCCAGAACCTGGGGGCGGCAAATCCTGAACGGGCGGAGCGCGTAGTATGGCGGATCGCCGCGGCGGGCGTCGTCACCCTCAGCGCCCTGGCCCTGGCGGTCTTCCTCCGGGCGGAAGCCTTTGCCGCCCTCGTGGCCAAAGACCCGGCAGTCCTTGCGGAGACGACCCACTACCTGCGAATCAACATGATCGCCCAGCCCTTCATCGCCTTGAGCCTGGCGCTTAGCGGCGGGCTCCACGGGGCCGGAGACACACGGGGAACCATGTGGGTGATCATCATCGCCATGTGGCTTATCCGTCTTCCCATCACTTACGGCCTGGCCTTCCCTTTGGGTTTCGGTGCGACGGGAGTCTGGTGGGCGATGGTGATCTCTGTGGTCTGTCAGAGCTTCCTCATGGCGGGGCGGTTCCATTCGGGGAAGTGGAAACATTTGAAGCTGGAATAAAACAAAAGGAAGTGAACCCCATGCTGAGACTCTTCAATTCCCTGGGAAAGAAGAGGGAAGTCTTTCAGCCCGTCAGCGAGAGGGTCGCGACCCTCTTCACCTGCGGACCTTCAATCTACCAGCGGGCCCATATCGGGAACTTCAGGACCTTCCTGGTCTATAGATATCCTTTCGCCAAAATCCCCGGGATCTCCTCTGCCGGCAAAGGCCGGCTGAACAAGTAGCCCTGGATTTCGTCGCATCCATGTTCCTGCAGGAAGGACAACTGCGCCTCTGTTTCCACACCTTCGGCAATGGTCTTCAAATTCAGGCTGTGCGCCATAGCGATCGTCGCCCTGACGATTGCCTGATCGTTGGGGTCGGACGCCAGGTTCTTGACAAAGGATATATCTATCTTCAAAAAATCCAGCGGCAGCCGTTTCAAATAGCTCAAGGATGAATATCCCGTGCCGAAATCATCAATCGCAATCTGTATCCCCATCGCTTTTAGTTCAGTCAGGGTCCGAATAGCCTTCTCCGGGTTCCGCATAATGATGCTTTCCGTTATTTCCAACTCCAGGCACTGCGGAGAAATCATGGCATTCTGTAAGGCATCCTTAACTATTTCTATCAGGCCCTGTTGATCAAACTGGCGACTCGATACGTTCAGGGCAATGTTCATCTGTTTGTAACCGGCTTCCTGCCAGGTCTTGATTTGCCCACAGACGGTGCGTATT
>PNOO01000284.1 GCA_013824905.1 Syntrophus sp. (in: bacteria)
GCCGCCGCCGATGTATGGAGTGACGGGGGAAGGGTTGCGCATGTCGAAGAAGGCATTGAACATCATTGCAGACGCCCCCACTCTGCCGTCCACATTGGCGATCCTGGTTTGGCTGATTTTCTCGGTGATCGATGACATCTCTCCGTTTTTGTACGAAAGCTCCCCTTCAATGCGGAGGAATCCGAAATCGAAACCGCCCGAGCCGCCGATGTGGATGTTGGGATCGAACTCAACGCGGTCATTGAAGGTTTTTGCGCCGGGACCGTATTGAGTCGAGGTCACATTGGTGGTTATCGGAAAAGACACGCCTAAGAAACCGGATACATAGGGACCGGGGCGTGGGGGCATCGCTGCACAGATCGTGGGGATAGCGAGAGCTGCAAGGGCGAAAAAAACGATAAGTTTCTTTTTCATGATAGTCCTCCTTGTTGTTGGTCAAATAGGCCGGATTCTACCGTTGCTGTCTTTTAAACAAGTCTTTTTTATTTATCACATGGTTCCTTAACGACGCCATGCCGCCGACACACCGTATCCTTACACCCCATCCCTGCATAGAACTGTTGTGTAAATGTAACGGGAAGGCGGTTATGTGTCAAGGATCATGAACGCGATTTTTCCAATCCCCTTTTACACCGGATAAAGAAGTGATTTCTGGTGCTGCCGTTTTGTCATTGACCTGCATCGAGATACCTGATAGCAAAAGTGGGTGCGATGCAATTTATTTAGGCTTTTCCGGTGTATGGTAAAGGGAAAGGCTTCTGTCCGGCGTTGCTTAAAATGTAAAACGACTGTCAAGGGGAGAGTGTATGAACAAGATTCTTTTGGTCGAACATATCCATCAGGCCGGCGAGGCGATGCTGGCCCAAAAGGCGCAATTGGTCTTTCCGCAGCCGCAGAATGAGGAAGGCATTCTCGCTGCAATCGGCGACTGCAACGCCCTTGTCGTGCGGAACACGAAGATCACTCGGCAGATCATGGAAGCCGCGCCGCGACTTTCCGTGATCGGGCGGCACGGCGTGGGTTACGATACGGTTGATATCGGCGCTGCGGCCGATCTGGGGATTCCCGTCGTCTATACTCCGGCGGCCAATACGGAAAGTGTGGCGGAGATTGCGGTCGGATTCATCCTGTGCCTTTGTCGAAAAATCGTTCAGGCCCACGGCGCCATGCAATCGGAAGAACTGCTCAGCGACACGGTGACCCTCCCGATCATGACGAAGCAGAGAGGGCTGGTCAATACCGATCTGTGGGGAAAAACCCTGGGCGTGATCGGGGTCGGCAGGATCGGTTCTTCCGTATCACGGAAAATGATCGCGGCCTTCAACATGCTTGTCCTGGGCTACGATCCCTATGTCGATGCGGAAAAACTCAAAGGATACGGCGTGCAGAAAGTAGACCGCCTGGAAGAGATGCTGCCCCAGTGCGATTTCGTGACCGTGCATTGCTCCGGCGGCGCGGAGACACGGCATATCATCAATACAAACACCCTGGCCTTGATGAAACAGAGCGCCTATCTCATCAATACTGCCCGCGGCACCATTGTGGATGAAGCGGCGCTGGTCGAAGCACTGCAGAGCGGAAGGATCGCCGGCGCGGCCATCGACGTCTATGACCCGGAACCGCCCCGGCCGGGCAATCCGCTGCTGCATATGGAAAACCTCATCGTGACGCCGCATTTCTGTGCCCAGACGGAGGAGAGTTTGTACAACATGGCGACCGTCGTGGCTCAGGGAGTCCTGGATGTCCTGGAGGGGAGACGGCCGCAGTATCTGGTTAGTTCCTGATGCCGAGGTATGCCGGGACATCTCGTCAATGTGGCGTAAATAAAGGTCGGATTCATCGCGTTTTGTTAAGACCCTTTCCTCGCGGAAGAGCAGGGGGTTGTGTTTATTAATTAGCAATTGGTTTGATGATGACGATCATCCGTTCGGTTATCCCCTTCATTGAGCCGCTTCCCTTGAGCCTTGCCCTGCTCATCGCGGGGTTGGGATTATTGATTGCAAAAAGAAGGAAAGCAGCGATTGTCTGTTCCACCATGGGGATCGGCATCCTTCTGGTTTTGGGTTATGGTCTGTTTACAAAACAGGCATTGTATTCCCTGGAACGATCCTATGCACCTTTGGTCGTGGAGAAGATCACTCCGAAGGTCAGGGATCAAATTCGTCATGTAGTCGTGCTCGGCAGCGGGCACGTATCCGATCCGGACTTACCGAAAACCGCGCAGATCGGCGGGGATTCCCTTTACAGACTTATTGAAGGGGTTCGTCTATACAGGCTGCTGCCCGGGACCAAATTGGTCATAAGCGGCGGTGTGATTCCGGATCCTGTGACGAATGCCCGGGTGGTAAGCGATGTTGCACGGCAAATCGGCATCCCCGCTCAGGATACGATTGTCGAGGAGCGACCGTCGGACACCATTGAGGAAGCCCGATTGCTGCAAGGATTGGTTGGCAATAAACCTTTTATTATGGTCACTTCTGCGGTCCACATGAAACGGGCAGTGAGGATTTTTCAAGATTTCGGCATGCGGCCTGTGCCGGCGCCTACGGATTTTATTATAAAAAACAGTCCGGGAGGGGCCATCGAATCATGGCTGCCGAATTGCGGGAATCTGTGGATTTCACAGAGAGTCATTTATGAATGGTTGGGTGAGATATGGGGATGGATGAATAAGATCTTTCATTAATCGCCTATCATGTCTTTTTGAAGCGCGCCGCCCTCAGGGCGAGGCTTCCCGGCAAGGAAGAGTTCTTTTTCACATCAGAAAGTCCACAGGAACCGGATGAACGCCGTTTTTTCTGGCTACCGGTCACAAACGAAAAAAAGGGGCTGATCGTAAACGGTTAACCCCTTGATTTTCATTGGCTGGGAGACGTGGATTCGAACCACGATTCACGGAGTCAGAGTCCGTTGTCCTACCATTGAACGATCCCCCAGTA
>PNOO01000285.1 GCA_013824905.1 Syntrophus sp. (in: bacteria)
TAAAGAAATGCAGCAGCAGGAGCAGTCTCGGCTGATCGTCCCGGGCGGCTCGACTGCAGGAGGGAGCAATATCATTTTGTAGCCATTCGGGATCCATATTTGCTGTTGTGAAAAGCGGATGAGTCTGCTACCTTCCCAGCCATGAAGCACATCGTGATGGGTACCGCCGGCCACGTGGACCACGGCAAGACGGCGCTGATCAAACGTCTTACCGGTGTGGACACAGACCGGCTCAAGGAAGAGAAAGAGCGGGGGATCACCATCGAACTAGGCTTCGCCTCTCTGTCCCTCCCCGATGGTCGGGTCCTGGGCGTCGTCGATGTCCCGGGCCACGAGCGATTTGTCCGGAACATGGTGGCCGGCGCCGCCGGCATCGACCTTGTCGTGATGGTGATCGCAGCCGATGAAGGGGTTATGCCGCAGACGCGGGAGCACCTCCAGATTTGCACCCTCCTCGGGATACGAAAGGGATTCGTTGCCCTTACCAAGATCGACACGGTGGATGAGGAGTGGTCGAAGCTCGTCCGGGAGGACGTCCGTGAATATCTCCAGGGGACTTTTCTGGAGGATGCGCCGGTGGTTCCAGTCTCTTCTCTGACAGGGGCGGGTTTCCCCGATCTCATCGAGACCATCGGCCGGATGGCGGACGAGGTGGAAGAGGCGTCCGATGTCGGGCTCTTCCGTCTCCCGGTTGACCGAGTGTTTACAATGAAGGGATTCGGCACCGTCGTCACGGGAACACTGATGTCCGGATGTGTGACGATCGGTGAGGAGGTGGAGATTTTTCCGGCAGGGCTCCGGGCCAGGGTGAGGGGGATTCAGGTCCACAATCGACCTGTCGATTCCGCCGAGGCGGGGCAGAGGACGGCTGTCAACCTCCAAGGGGTTGATCGGGCGGTGATTGAGAGGGGGTATCTTCTCGCCGGCAAAGGCGCCCTGGCTGTGTCGCAACGCCTTGATTGCGTATACCGCCATCTTGGCGGCGCCGCGCGGAAGCTGAAACACCGGACCCTCGTCCGGTTGCATACGGGGACAAGCGAAGTCATGGCGCGGATGATCCTTCTCGACAGGGACGAACTTGAACCTGGGGAAGAGGCCAATGCCCAACTGGTTCTTGATACCCCTCTGGCGGTTGTAGCCGGTGACCGGTTCGTCGTCCGGAGTTGCTCCCCTGTGACAACGGTCGGGGGCGGCGTGATCCTCGATCCTCTCTCCGCGAAACAGAAGCGATTTGCGCAGGAGGTGCTGGAGGAATTCCGGCTTCTTTCCGACGGAGGAGAGATCGAGAAACTGACCGTCGTGATGGCGAGGGCCGGAATCGGTGGGATTACAGAACCCCGCCTCGTGGTTCGGACAGGTATCCGCCGAGCCGAACTCCGCAGGCGCCTGGAGGGGATGTTTTCGGCAAGGAGTGCTATTCTTGTCGACCGTGAAGAGACAAGGGTCCTTTCCGGGCCGGTCTATACCCGCCTGCAGACGGGTATTATTGGGGAACTAAAAGGGTATCACGAACGGTTTCCCCTGAAGGAGGGAATCTCCCGGGAGGAGCTCCGGACGACGCTCGGATTGGACGATGGGGCGGCACAGAAGATCTTCAACATGGCCCTCCGAGAGCTCGAAAAGCGGGAGGAACTCATCGCCGAGAAGGAGCATGTCCGCCTGAAGGGGCATCATGTCCAGTTGAAGGGGGAGATGGGTAATCTGCGGGAGACGATCGCCGGGGTCTATCGGCAGGGCGGTCTGTCACCGCCAACGGTGAAGGAGATTCTGGAGCGGTTTCCCGATCGGAAAAAAGAGATTGCAAGCCTTATCCAGGTGATGACCCGCGAGGGAGAACTGGTCCGGATCAGCGAGGATCTGAACTTCCACCAGGATGCCTTGGCACGGCTCCGCGAGGAATACCGGAAGTTTCTCGACAGGGAGGGAAAAGCAACGCCGGCGAGCTTCAGGGAATTGACCGGGCTTACACGGAAATTCATCATCCCCCTCATGGAGTATTTCGACATGTCGAAGCTGACCATGCGGGCGGGTGAGCACCGGATCCTCCGGGAGCGGCAGGAACAATGATCATGTATCTGATGAAGGGCGGGTAGGGCATTGAAATCAAAATCGGTTTATGTAAGGGATATCAAGACCGGCGACAAGGTGAGTGAGGTCTTCCTGGCAGCTGAGAAAAACCTCGCCTATTCCCAAAAGGGATCGCCCTATCTGAATCTCCGCCTGAGGGATAGGACGGGAGAGGTGGACGGGAAGATCTGGGAAAATGCCCTGGTTTGGGACAAAGCGTTCAAAAAGGGCGATCTGATCCGTATTCAGGCGCGGGCTCTCATTTTCAAGAACACCATCCAGCTTTCGATCATCGAACTGAACAAGGTAGAAGATGGAGAGGCCGAATTGGCCGACTATTTCCCTGTGGCGAGGGGTGATCATGCGGAGATGTTCGCCGGGATTCTCGGCTATGTCGATCAAGTCCGGATACCCTGTCTGTCTGCACTTCTACAAGCGTTCTTCAGGGATGAAGCGATTGTCTCACTCTTCAAGAGGGCGCCGGCGGCCAAGGGATTTCACCACGTTTACATCGGCGGTCTTCTGGAACACACCCTTTCCGTTGTCCGACTGCTCGATCAGGCAGCCGGTCATTATGCAGGGATCAACCGGGATCTTCTGATTGCCGGCGGCCTCCTCCACGATATCGGGAAGATCTATGAATTTTCCTATGAACGAATCGTGGAGTACAGCGATCCGGGACGGCTGGTCGGTCATATTGTTATGGGCGTCGAGATGGTCGATGCGAAGATCACGACTATTCCGGATTTTCCCGAACAGATGGCCATGGAACTCCGTCACCTGATTCTGAGCCATCACGGCGTTCTCGAATACGGTTCGCCCAAGCGGCCCAAGACCTTGGAGGCCCTGATT
>PNOO01000286.1 GCA_013824905.1 Syntrophus sp. (in: bacteria)
CCGATTTCCGTCCCGCACCAGAGCTCGCACTGATGACATCCCGTACATTTTTCTTTGTCTACCATTAATACCTTCACGTTATCCTCCTCATTGGCAACAGGTGCTCTTCATCAAAACGGGTCAAAGAATTACAGTCCGGTATCCATCAGTTCCTTGTATTCCGGCTCCGAGAACTGGTCTGCATTTCTCCTCAAGATCGGAAGCAGATCCATGAAACTCAGACGGTCGCTCATGAGCAGGGGGATGGAATCGGCGACGTAGACCTGCTTCCGAAGCAGAATCGACATCAGACCGGACTTCTGGGTCTGTCCGACAAGGATCGCTCCGATGATTTTTCCGTTCTTCAGGACCAGCTTCTTGTAGCTGTCCTTCGTCCTCACCCGGATCTCCCGGAATTCGTCTTCATCGGAGACCATCGCGCAGGATTCGGCATGGGTCACCCCCATGGAGATGGCGGGGATGCCGATGAAATTACCGATGGAGTTTCTCCGGTAGGAGCCGGGATAGACGGTCTTCCGACCGGCCATGTTGAGACCGGCGAAATGTCCCTGCTCGAAGGCGCACGGCCAGATGGCGTTGAGGAAATAGGCGTTGCGGGCGATATCGTGGGTCTCCGCGACGTCGCCGGCGGCGTAGATGTCCGGGGCGCTGGTCATCATGGTCTCGTCGACCCGGATCCCCTTCAGCTCGCCGATCGTGAGCCCCGCCTGGACGGCAAGCTCGATCTGCGGACGAACCCCCACCGACAGGACGACCATGTCGCAGGGCAGCTCCCGGCTATCGGTGACGACGCCGGTCACACGCTTATCGCCCGTGAACTTCACAGCCTTCTCTCCCGTGAACACCTCGATCCCGAGATCTTCGATCCGTTGCTGCACGATCGCGGCCGCTTCGGCATCGAAAACCGTCGGCATCACCTGTCCGAGCTGTTCCAGCAGCGTGGCCTTGATCCCCCTCCTCGTCAGACTGATGCAGGCCTCGACGCCGATAGAGCCGGCGCCGATGACCACCGCCCGGGACCCCTTCATGTTGTAAATCCTCTCCGCATCGGCCATCGTCTTCAAGGTGGAAATTCCCTCCTTGTCGACGCCCGGGATGGGAGGAATGATCGCCTTCCCGCCGGTGGCGAGCAGGAGTTTGTCGAAACTGTACTGTTTTCCGTCGGAAGCTTTGATGATCTTCGTTTTGGGATTAAGACCCGTGACCTTCACCCCCATGTGGGCCGTTACCCTGTTTTCTTCGAAAAAGTCCGATGTCCTGAAATTGAGCAGCGGCTTGGAAAGCTCCTCCGCCACGTAGTACGGCAGGAGGACTCTCGAAAAGAGGGGGGTTTCTTCATCGCTGAACAGGTCGATCGGGGATTCACGATCCAGCGACCGGATGGATTCAACGGCGCTGATCGCTGCAGCGCTCCCTCCTATAATGATATATTGCATCTTATTCTCCTTAAAATAGGGACAGATACCTAATTTTTTTGGAAGGAAAATAGGTATCTGTCCCTATTTTCTATTTTCCTTCCGGGGATTTCAGTAAAGGCTGTGGACCGTATACAGGGGGAGCAGCTCCTTGAAGAGCTGGATGCCCCGGGTCACATTGTAGTTGCCGCAGGAACAGCATTCCGCCATTTCGATGCAGCACTCCTCGATCGTCCGCCGCCCCCGTTTCACGTCCCTGACCATCTTGCGGACCAGGTCTGAGGCGATCATCGCGTGACCGCACATCGAGACCGTCTGGAGGATCTCGAAATCGGGCAAGCGGCTGGTATTTCCCCAGGTGCCGAGGGAATATTCAAGGGAGTGGATCCGCCCCAGCCCCGCCTCCGTCATGCACTGCTGAACGACATCGGTCACGCCGGAGATGATGACCGAGATGCCGGGACGGTCTTCTTTCAGCTCCTTGAGGAGAGAGACGATCTTCTCCCGGTTGTCGAACGTGCACTCGACGATCGTGCCATCCGTAACGCGTTTGAGGATATCGTCCATCGTCGTGTTGTAGATGTTGCCGGTTTTCATGTCGCCCAGGTTGATCGGGCCGTGCTTGTAACAGATGCTCAGAAACTTCTGGGTCTTGGACGCCGAACCCTTTTTGTTGACGCCGGTCGCAGGACAGCCCAGGACGACAAAGTCGTTGCTCAGGCTCTCCCGGGTGCCCCTGCGGTGCAGACTGTGTGTCATAATTTTCCTCCTTTACGGTTCTTCATCGGTGAACTTGAAGTGCGGTTCACCCAATCCCATGTTGTTCTTGCTGTTGATGGAATACCACATGCCCATCTTTTTCAGGACGGGATCGATGGGAACCTCGCCCTTAGGCGGGACCTTTGTGATGACCTCCACGGTGAAGACCGTGTCGAGCCTCTTGGCCACATCCTGGAGCACCTTGAGGACCTCGGGCAGCCTCTCCAGCTTGCACTTCCCCTCGATGATGGCCGAGGTCGCCTTCTCGTCGACCACGTCGTCGCGGAGTTTCCCCGTGGTCTTGTCGGACATGAAATGGGTCACGGGGTTTTCCGCTGCCAGTTGATAACCGAGATTGGCTTTCATCAGGGCCATGGCCACGGTCTCTACATCCCTAAAGTAGGCGCCGACGCCGGGCCTCCCCAGCTCAACACCCACGCCCACCTCGCCCGGAAGGAAGGTGCCCTTGACGTCGTTGGTCTTCATCTCCTCCGTTCCGCGGCCGGGCGTTTGCGAGCCCATGAACTCGATCATGGGATTGCTTAGAACGCCGCGGACCTCGCGGGGCCAGGGCTCTTCCGGCTGGAACAGGGCATTGACCGGACAGATCTTCGCCCGGAGACACATCCCGCAGTCAGTGCAGGCGTCCTGTTCGATCTCGACGTAGATCCGGCCGGGGATCTTGTCGTGCCGTTCGAACGTCTGAATCCTCCCCATCGGGCAATAGGGG
>PNOO01000287.1 GCA_013824905.1 Syntrophus sp. (in: bacteria)
GACGGTCCGCTGCTGAATTCATTTGCCTTTGCTCAGAAGACCTCTGGTACTGACAGCGGAAACTGGATACCGTCAACCTGCCAGGGCTGCACGGCCTGGTGTCCGGTGGAATTCTTCGTACAGAGCGGACGCGCTACCAAGGTGCGAGGAAACCAGCTCAGCAAGGCCAATAGCGGCTACTGTTGTCCGCGCGGCCATCTGATGCTTCAGGAGCTCTACGACCCGGACCGGGTGAAGGTCCCCATGAAAAGGACCAATCCGCAGAAAGGCAGAGGCGTAGACCCCAAGTTCGTTCCGATCACCTGGGATGAAGCCCTGGATATCGTGGCCGACAAGATGATCGAGCTGCGCAGGAACAACGAACCCCATAAACTCATATATATGCGCGGCCGCTACTCCTCCACCTCCACAGATCTGCTCTACGGCGCCCTGCCCAAGATCTACGGCACCCCCAACTATTTTTCCCACAGCGCCATCTGCGCCGAGGCGGAAAAGATGGGGCCGGGCCTGACCGAAGGCTTTTTCGGCTACCGCGACTACGACCTGGCCAATACCCAGTGTCTGGTGGTCTGGGGATGCGACCCGCTCAGTTCCAACCGCCAGGTTCCCAACACCATCAATAAATTCGGCGACATCCTGGAGCGCGGCTCGGTGATCTGCGTGGACCCGCGGCTTTCCGCCTCGGCCGCCAAGGCCCAGGAGTGGTTGCCCCTCAAGCCCGGCACCGACGGCGCCCTTGTCTCGGCCATCGCCCACGTGATCCTGACCGAAGGACTCTGGAACAGGGAATTCGTCGGCGACTTCAAGGACGGCAAGAACCTCTTCGCGGCCGGGCAGACCGTGGACGAGGCGACCTTTGCCGAGAAGGAGACCTATGGCCTCGTCAAATGGTGGAACTTCGAGTTGAAGGACAAGACCCCGGCCTGGGGCGAGAAAGAGTCCCTGATTCCCAAGGAGCAGATCGTCCGCGTGGCCCGCATCATGGGCAAGGCCGCGCCAAAAACGGCGGTCTGGATGGGCCCCGGCGCCGCCATGCATCCCCGCGGCACCTACTCGGCCATGGGCGTCCATGCCTTAAACGGCCTGCTCGGCTCCGTTGACGTGGAAGGGGGTGTGCTCCGTTCCCAGAGGGTTCCCACAGCCGGCTTCCCCAAATCTGATAACTTTGTGGACGAAATCGCCAAGAAATCTTCCAAGGAGAAGAAAGTCGACGGCCGCGGCGCCAAGGACATGCCGGCAATGATGGGCGCCAAACCGGGCAGCGGCGTGGTCACCAACAATGTGGCCAACACCCTGCTGAAGGACCCGGAGGCCGTCAAGGTGTTTATCAGCACCTGGAGCAATTTCAATTTCTCCTGCACGGGGGCCCAGCGCTGGGACAAGGCCATGGCGAAGGTGCCGTTCTTCGTCCATATGGTCACCCATGCCGCGGAGATGACCCACTTTGCCGACATCGTACTGCCGGCTACCTTCGCAGCGGCGGAAAAGCTCTCTATTTCCGTCAATATGGCAAATCTTCACGCCCACGCCTCCATCCAGCAGCCGGTGGTCAAGCCGCTCTGGCAGGCCAAGGCCGAGGAGACCGAAGTGATGTGGCTCTTGGCCGAGAAACTGAAGACCAAGGGGTTCGCCAATCTCTACGACTACTACGCCTCCTTTGAGGATCCCGAAACCAAGAAAAAGCCGACCAACGCCGACGAGTTTTGCTTGATCGCGGCCAAGATCAGCAGCGCCCCGCTCTGGATGCCCAAGGAGCCGCTCAAGGGCGACAAGATTGACGGCTGGGAGGAGTTCAAGAAAAAAGGCGTCTGGAACACCGAGAAATATTCCTTCCGGAAGACCTGGGGCAAGTTCGGAACCGAAACCAAAAAATTCGAGTTCTACAGCGAAACACTGAAGAAAGGTCTGCTGGAGCATGCCAAGAAGCATAATGCCGCCGTGGATGATATCCTCACCGTCAGCGGCTACACGGCACAGGGAGAACTGGCGTTTGTTCCCCACTACGAACCGCCCAAACGTCACGGCAGCGTCAGCGAGTACCCCTTTGACTTCATCGACTACAAGTCCCGGCTCAACAGCGAAGGCCGCACCGCAAACACCCCCTGGTATCAGGAGTTCAAAAAGGTGGACGTCGGAGACGAAAGCGGGGACGATGTGGTGAAGATCAACCCCTTGGATGCGAAAAAACTGGGAATCGTAAATGGCAACATGGTGAGGCTTACCTCCCAGACCGGCAGCATCACCGCCACGGCAAAGCTCTGGGAGGGTGTGCGACCCGGCACAATTGCGAAGTGCTACGGCCAGGGTCACTGGGCATACGGCAGGGTTGCCGCGAAGGAGTACGGTAAAACGCCCCGCGGCGGCAATAATAACGAACTGATACCTGACGACTACGACCGACTCAGCGGCTCTACAGCGCGGAACGGCGGCTTCGCAGGGGTCAAGATCGAGAAAGCCTAAGGGAAGGAGGTGTAAGTCATGCAAATAGCGATGGTGATCGATTTACAAAAATGCGTCGGATGCGGGGCATGTGCAATAGCATGTAAAACAGAGAATAACACGCAGACACGGGCGCGGGGGCAGTCTTTCAACTGGGCCGACTATATCTATAAAACCGAAGGCACATTCCCGGAGGTAAAATATTCCGCAATTCCCGTCAGCTGCAACCATTGCAGCGAACCCGAATGCATGAAGCAATGCCCAAAACCGAAAGCGCTGTATAAAACGGAAGAGGGCATTACAATGTTTAACTACCGGTACTGCATTCAATGCAAGAAATGTCAGGACGACTGCCCGTACAGTGTAAGGAACGTGGACAAGGAAACGGCCGCCTACAGCGTCATAAGCTACAATGAGATTGACGTGAAGACGCATGATTTTTACCAGGACAAAACCACCCTTATC
>PNOO01000288.1 GCA_013824905.1 Syntrophus sp. (in: bacteria)
GACGGTGTCGTTGGGGACGATGATATCGCCGCTCGCGGGGGGGCGGCAGCGGTTGATGACCCGTTCACTCAGGCGGGTGTTGGTGATCAGCATCGACCCTTTGGAGAGGGTCATGCCGATCTTGAGTCCTACGAAAGCGAGGATGTGGTTTGCCCAGGCGCCCGTGGCGTTGATCACCCAGGGCGCCGCAATCGTAAACTCATTGCCGGTGATCCGGTCTTTTACACGCGCCCCGGCGATCCGGAGGCCGTCTCGGATGAGGCCTGTGACCTCGGTGTGGAGGAGAAACCGCGCCCCGCGAGATTCGGCATCCCGGGCGTTTTCCACCACGAGCGTGAAGGGATCGATCGCCCCGTCGGGGACCTGGACGGCGCCGATGAGCCGGGGATTGAGTTTCGGTTCTATCGACAGAGCCTCGCGCGGGGAGAGAGGCAGAGTGTCGATCCCCGCTTCCCCGCAGGCTTGGATGAAGGTTGCCCGGTACTCCGCTCCGTCTTCGGGCAGCGAAACGAAGAGACCGCCTGTGTATTCTATGCAATGGGGGGCGATTCGCCTGAGGATCCGGTTTTCAGTGATGCATTCTCTGGCGGCTTCGAGGTCGCTAATGGCGTAACGGGCGCCGCTGTGAAGGAGGCCCTGGTTCCGTCCGGATGCGCCGGAGGTGAAATCGTCCTTTTCCACAAGGAGGGAGGGGATGCCGCGCAGCGCCAGATCCCGCGAGATGCCTGCCCCCGTTGCGCCGCCGCCGATGATCAAGACTTCCGTTTGCAGGTCCATCCGTTTCCGCCGTTTGCGAGAGACCGATCAGCCTCGGAAAGTGACAACATCCTTAATGTATTATGCAAATTTGCTAACAGGATTTATGGCGATTGTCAAGGCAAATGAGGTATGACTAGCCGCAGGGGCGTCCCGGCGATACCGATGCGGGGATGTCAGGGAAGGCGCTGCTGCGGATCATCACGCAGGACCGCTTCTGCCGCCGGCCTTGCCGCATCGGGTTCTCCTGGCATTCTCCTTGCGTTTACCCTGAGTAAATGCTACAAGACCACAGCCGATTTTGCCCATCTTGGCGAGATTGCGGCGAGAGTTGTCGATCTGCTGTAGCAGTGGCGGATTCAAAGCTCAGGAGGCGCCGTCCTCAAAAAACCCAGTGCAGCAGGAGGTGATTGTGAAGACACAAAGAGTGGCCGATATTGTCGTGGGGTGCTTCATCGCCCTGTTCGGCATTTTCATCCTGTACGCGTCGATGTTGATCACGGGGGGGGCCGCACATCGCCTGCCTCCCCGTACCTTTCCTATGGTCGTCGGTTTTATGCTTCTCTTCTGCGGGATCGCCCTTGCAGTCAAGTCCTGGAGTATAAGGGAGGCGGATCTCGCGATCAAATGGCCTGACGGGGAGGGGTTCCGGACGATCCTGGTCACGCTCGCGAGCTTGGGGTGCTACATCGCCCTGATGAATCCGCTTGGGCTCCCGCTCGCCACGTTTATCTACATCGCCTTTTCGATTTGGTATATGAAGCGGTCAAAATGGCTGATGGCGATTGTCATCAGTCTTACAACCGCGGTCATCTCATACACTCTGTTTATTCGCCTGCTGGGGCTCTCTTTCCCCGCGGGTTTCCTGTTTGAATAGGAGGACGTGATGGGTTTTTCCTTTGACTATCTCTTCCAGGGGTTTGCGACCGCCTTGACGTTGCAGAATCTCTTCTGGGCCTTGGTAGGCTGTTTCATCGGGACGCTGGTCGGCGTGCTCCCCGGCATCGGACCCGTCTCCGGGATCGCCATTTTGCTCCCGCTGACGACGGTCCTCCCCCCGACATCAGCGATCATCATGATGGCGGCGATCTACTACGGCGCCATGTACGGGGGATCGACGACCGCGATCGTCGTCAACATCCCCGGAGAGGCCTCTTCCGTCCCGACGGCCATTGACGGCTACGAGATGGCCAAGCAGGGGAAGGCCGGCCCGGCGCTGGCGATCTCCGCCATCTCCTCGTTTGTCGCCGGCACGCTCAGTGTGATCGCCCTGACCTTCTTTGCCCCGATGCTCGCTGAATTTGCCGTGGTCTTCGGACCGCCGGAGTACTTCGCCCTGATGTTCATGGGCCTGAGCCTGGTGATCAGCCTCTCGGGCCGCGCTCTGCTGAAGGGGGTGATCTCCATGGCCCTGGGACTCACGGCCGCCCTGATCGGTCAGGACCCGCTCACCGGGGCCTCCCGGCTTACCTTCGGGACCGTGACCCTGAATGCCGGCGTGGATTTTATCAGCGTGATCGTGGGGCTCTTTGCGATCAGCGAGGTGATGATCAACGTGGAGCAGCGGATCACCGCCATCAGTGAGATGAACATCAAGAACTGGATGCCGACCTGGCGCGACATCAAGCAGTGTTCGGGGGCGATGATCCGGGCTACAGGGGTCGGTTTCTTCCTGGGTCTCCTCCCCGGATGCGCCCCGTCGGTCACGACGTTTGTGGCTTATGATCTCGAAAAAAGGGTCTCCAAGCATCCCGAACGATTCGGTCATGGGGCGATCGAGGGGGTCGCCGCCCCGGAAGCGGCGAATAACGCCACCTCAACCGCCGGGTTCGTCCCGCTTTTCTCCTTCGGCCTCCCCACGGCGCCGTCGATGGCGGTCCTCCTCGGAGGGTTGATGATGTACGGCCTCCAGCCCGGACCGATGCTCTTCGCCCAGAATCCGCAGTTCGTCTGGGCGGTCATCGCCAGCATGTATATCGGCAATGTGATGCTCCTGATCCTCAATCTGCCGCTGGTGGGGATGTGGGCCAAGATCGTCAGAATTCCCTTCTATATCCTGGGGCCGATGATCGTCTTTTGCGCCGTGGTCGGGACCTACAGCATCCGGTTTCAACTCTTCGATGTATGGGTCATGCTCCTTTTCGG
>PNOO01000289.1 GCA_013824905.1 Syntrophus sp. (in: bacteria)
GAAAGGCGCCTTTATGGATATAGTCGGCATACCTCCGCTTGACGAGGTTCTTCCACTTCTCGGAACTTTCCAGCTCGTCGACGATGACGATGGCGTCCTGCCCCTCATCGTTCAATTTCGCTACAAAGGCGCTTCCGATGAATCCGGCGCCGCCGGTCACGACGATCATGATTCAGACTCCCCTTAGTTTTTTTCCTTTCGGTAACCAAATATCCAACTTAGACCTGTCTCGCTTCCGGATTAATAATCCCACACGCCGTGGACGATCCGATTCCGGAAGCGCGAATGGATATTTTTTCGGGGCACCCTGCCCCCGGAGCGCAGCGGCCGCCGGGAAAACTGTCTGAGCGCTTTAGCGCGAGTTTTTTCCCGGCAGCGGAGCGAGGAGACGCAGGGTCGAAAAAAGATCTTGAGCGCGAAGGAATTCGATGGTCGATATCATCCCCAACACCCTCTACAGGGTCTTGGCGGCGTTTGCGATCCCCTTCCGGATCGCCTTGAGCTTCGCGGCCGGCATCTTCACGTTGATCCCCATAATGAGGGTCCGGCCGAGGAGATCCTCCGCGTGGGGGATTGATTTCCGGCTGTAGGTGACTTTCCGGTTCCGCGGATCCGAAAAGGGGTTTTTGAGCGAATTCGCCGTGGACTTCGCCAGGAAGTGTTCCCAGTTGGGGACATAGTGCCAGAAATTGTCCTTGAAGCGGACCGTATCGATTCCCTCGGCCTTGAGCGCCTTCTGGAAGGCCTGCGTCTTCTTTTCAGCGGGGAGATTGAAGGCCAGAAACGTCGCCGAATCCCCTTCGGGATCCGGTATCAAGCGGAATTTCAGACCGGGGATCGTGGCGAACGCCTCTTTAATGGCTGCCTTGTTCTTCCGCTGGGCAGAGATGACCTTCTTGAGTTTTCGGAGCTGGGCGAGGCCGAGGGCCCCCTGGAACTCGTTCATCCGGTAGTTGAAGCCGAGGATCGTCCGGCCGTCGAGGGCCCGGTGGACGGTGGAGAGGTGATCGTGACCGTGGTCGTGATACCATTCGGCGCGGTGATAGAGGTCAAGATCGTTCGTGATGATCATCCCCCCCTCGCCGGTGGTGATCGTCTTGTAATGGTCGAAACTGAATATCCCCATGTGGCCGAAAGAGCCGAGCATCTGACCCTTGTAACTTGACCCGCAGCCCTGGGCGTTGTCCTCGAGGACGAGGAGCTTGTGTTTTTTTGCCACCTTCATGATCTTGTCGATCCGCGCCGGCGCCCCGCACATGTGGACGGGGATGACCGCTTTGGTCCGCGGTGTGATCTTGTTCGGGATGTCGTCCGGGTCGAGGTTCAGGGTGTCATCGATATCCGCCATAACGGGGATGCCGCCGACCTCGAGGACCGCCTCATAAGTGGCCATGAACGTGAATGCGGGGCAGATCACCTCGTCTCCGGGGCCCACATCGAGGGCGGTAAGGGCGACCTTGATGGCTGCCGAACCGGAGGTCACCCCCAGGGCGTACGTTGATCCGAAATATTTTGCGAAGGCCTTCTCGAAATCCCGGACCTTCCAGATCCCCTGCCGCTCCTTGTCGAAGGAGTAGCGGGCGAAAATACCCGTCCTGAGGACGTCCATGACTTCTTTGCACTCTTCCTTACCGATCAGTTCGGCGCCGGCCATACCTGTAATCCTCCTTTATCCTCGACCCATCCGGGTCGGTAAAATTAACATCCGTTGTCCGGAGAGCACCGTACTCCCGGACGGTGGGTTCCGGAAGCGCGAATCCGATATTTTTTCGGGGCCTCCTGCCCCCGTAGCGGAGCGGTTGCCGGGAAAACTGTCTGAGCGCGTCAGCGCGAGTTTTTTCCCGGCAGCTTTAGCGAGGAGGCGCAGGGTCGAAAAAAGATCGTGAGCGCCGCGGAATCCGCACTCCGGGAGTGCATCTCCTATGAATACGCCTCCTGGTAGAGCTCGACCATCTCCTCGAGCGTCATCTTGCAGGGATTGTTGGCAAGAGGCCTCGCGACGGTCATCGCCACCTTCGCCAGCTCCGGAAAGTCGCTTTCGGGAATCTTCAGTTCTTCGAGCGTCGTCATGATGCCGCAGTCCTCGATCAGCGCCTCCACCGCCTCCACGGCGAGATAGGCCGCCTCCCGAAGCGGCAGGTCGTCGACGATCTCCCCCATGACCTCCGCGATATCGACGAACTTCTCCAGGGCGCCGGGGAGGTTGAAGGCCATCACCCGGGGGAGCATAATCGTGTTGGCAAGGCCATGGGAGATCCCGTATTTCCCGCCGAGCGGGTAGGAGAGGGAATGGACCGCCGTCACGCCCGCGTTGGCAAGCCCCAGACCCGCATAGAGGCTCCCGAGAAGCATCGCTTCGCGCGCCTCGATGTTTGTGCCGTTATGGACTGCAGTTCGCAAATTCTCGGAGATGAGTCGGATCGCATCGAGAGACATCATTTCGCTCATCGGCGAGGCGTTGACCGATGTGTAGGATTCGATCGCATGGCAGAGGGCATCGATCCCCGTCGCTGCTGTTGGATGGGGGGGAAGCGAAAGCGTCAGCTCCGGATCGAGAAGGGCCAGCTCCGGATAGAGATGAGGACTGTTCATCCCCTCTTTTTTCTTTAGTTTCTTTCTGATGAACACGGCGGTGAAGGTCACCTCGCTCCCCGTCCCTGCCGTCGTCGGAACCATGATCTTGGGAAGCCCCGGACCCGGAACCCTGTTCAGACCGAGGTAATCCTCGGCCTTCCCTTTGTTCGCCGCAAGGACCGCGATCGCCTTGGCAAGATCCATGGCGCTACCGCCGCCGATCCCGATGACCCCATCGCATTTTTTCTTCAGGGCCAGTTTCGTCCCCTCGTCGGCGAGTTCGAGCGGAGGCTCCGACGCCGTCTTGTCGTAGATCACATAACCG
>PNOO01000290.1 GCA_013824905.1 Syntrophus sp. (in: bacteria)
CTGATGTCCATCGCGCAACGTATTATCCTGGATCTTAACGGGATTGACAGGGCCTTCCTTCATAATGTCTACCATCTTCTTTCTCCTTCCTGGCGCATCGCTACGATGCCGATTTTTAGTTTATTCACAAACAGCTGACAATTCAAGGTCCTTTATATCGTAATAAAAAGGGAAGTGTCAAGTTCAATGTACCCGGTATACCGCTATACCGCAATTATAGTGCCAATAATGGAGAATGCCGCGTTGCCGATGCTTATAAAAGGGAACGGCGAAAATCAGGGGGAGTTATAATGGAGTATAGGGGTGAAGAGTGTCGTATTTTCAATAGAAAAGCCGTAGTAAAATCGAAGAAAAAAAGGGGAAAGTGGCAGCTGAGTGCGAATCACGCACTTATCTGCTAAAACGGGGTCCGAAAAGGCTTCAGAACGTTGAGTTGTGAAGAGACGTTCAGAAATCACACGCTGTGCATAAGAAGCACAGGCGGTTTCCTAATCATCATTCTCTCAGGGAAGAGATTCGGCCTTGGGAGCATTGTTATAATTGCCTGTTGTGAGACTGCCTGACTTACGCTGGTTTTCAAGAGCCGATGACGTAAAGCGGGTTGGAAAAGATCCAGGGGTGGTAGCCGATATAGATCTTCATGTACGCTTCGACCCTGTAAACGCCAGGTTCGCTGATCTTGACGGAGAGCTCTTTCCCCGTGGTCTGATAATAAAGAAATCCGTTTCTGATGAGGCGGATCCGAGCCTGATAAGGAACGGATACCTTGAGTTCTGCGGTGTGATGGAGGACAAATTCATCGCCCAACGTGGCGCATCTTCCCTCCTCTGTCAGGAACAGAGAGAAGCCAGACGATGATCGGTAATGGTCGAGGGCGACATACACACGGCCGTTTCTCAAGGCGTCGAAAAGTGTGGCGATGTCGGCCCGGCTGTTTCCGGATAGAGGGGTTTCAGTGAGAATGTGCGTCCGGATCAGGCGCAAGACCCTCCCATAGGGAAATATGGAGAGATTCAACCCCAAAATCCGTTTCAGGGTGTCGTGGTTGTCCAGTTCGCCGATCCCGACCACCCGGTGTTCCTGTGTGAGAGCATCCCAGCGGGCGAGAGTCGTCGGGGAGGGGCCACGGAGAAAAAAGGCGGGAAAGGTATAACTAAGGACGGTGCGCAGATACCCGGAGAGGCTGTTCTGCCAGTCGGTCATGAAGTCCCAGATGCCCAGACCCGTGTAGCCGGTCACCGACCAGTCAGTCCAAGGGTAATGTTTCACGTGAAACAAAGCGGTCCCTTCATGATCCGGGTGGGCGATAAATCCCATTCCCCCTCGGTTCCGTACGCGGTTGACATAGGCCTGCGGCGGCATATCCGGGAGGTCCTTCGGTGTCGCGACCGATTCTTCAAGTTGAAAGGCCAGATAATGGTTGAAACGAGGTGCGATCTCCTCACCGACGATGAGCAGTGTGCTGTCATGCCACCCCTCAAATCCGTCTTTCCTTGCCTGAAGGGTGGAATGGTCCGTGAGTAAAAGAAAATCCACTCCGCTTTTATTTGCGGCTCTTATGATTTCTGCGACCGGTGTGCGTCCGTCGAAGGAGTAGGCGGAATGAAAGTGTATGACGCCGGCATAATCGTTCAGATTCAGTGGAAACATCATCGGCGCCTCACCGGGGACCGGTCTCCTTGAGGAGAATCCGTAATGGGCAGGGAGTGCATTTCGGAATCTTCCGGCAGAAGGTCTTTCCCGTGTATACCAGAAGGGCATGAAACTGGTTGAAGAGGGAGGCATTGTGGGGGAGATGGGTCATGAAGAGGGCCCTGATTTGGGCGACATCCGTGTCTTCCGGGATCAGGGCATGTCGTCGCAGAATCCTCTGTGTGTATGCGTCGCTGATGAAGACAGGCTTCCGACAGGCATAAAGAAGGATGCTGTCGGCCGTTTCCGGGCCGATGCCTCGAACGCTGAGGAGTTTTTCCCGGAGGATGGGCAGCGTCTCAGCACACATCATCTCAATGTTTCCGGAATACTGCTCGAGGAGGAACCGGACGAGAGACTTGAGGCGCTTCGCCTTGACGTGATAATAACCAGACGGTCGGATGGTTTCGGCCAGGGTTTCTTCATCAATCCCGAACAAAGCGGTGGGAGAGAGAAGATTTCTGTCCTTTAACGCTGAAATGGCCTTTTCAACATTCGTCCAGGCCGTATTCTGCGTCAGGATCGCTCCAACCATTACCTCAAAGGGGGAGTCAGCCGGCCACCAGTGCAGATCGCCAAAATATCCGTGCAGGAGTTCATAAATTTTCAACAGATCTTTACGGCAAACCATACTCATTATCCTCGATTGTCCTTGCTCGGGAACGTCTTTACCGGAAAACTTCCGAGGCATGAAGGGCGACTCATATGGACTGAGGCGTATTTACCGTACGCCTCAGTCCCGAATGATTCAACGCAACAGAGTATGGTTCTTATATCGCCGTCTATTTTGTCAGTGGGACAAAGAAAGTCGATCTCCCACGCTTGATCAGAAGAAGGATACCGCTTTTCTCACCGGCCTTCCCGATTTCGCGTACATAATCCTTCATGCTTTCGATCTTATTTTTATTGATCTGAAGGATGACGTCCTGCGGTTGAATGCCCACCTCCTCGGCGGGGCTGCCTTCCTGCACATCCACGACGATGACACCCTTCTTGAGAGAAAGTCCCAGATGCTTGGCTATTTCCGGTGTGATTTCCTGGACGACCATGCCGTATGCCTGATTGTTGCCACGGGCGGCGATCTCCGGCTGATCCTTCCTTTCTGCAACGGTGATGTTGAAGACCTTCTCCTGGCCATCCCGGATAGCCTTTATTACAACTGTTTCCCCGACGCGGAATCCGGCAATCAACATCAGGAG
>PNOO01000291.1 GCA_013824905.1 Syntrophus sp. (in: bacteria)
ATCGAACGAGGCGAAGAAAGGCTGTCCAAGTGGCGTGAAGAAAAGAAGGCCGCACCGGTCAAGATGAAAAAGACGCCGATCACCACGCCGAAGGCGATCAAGAGGCGGATCAAGGTCGCCGAAGCGATCACCGTCGGGGAACTGGCAAAAAGGATGGGCGTCAAGGCGTCCGAGGCGATCAACAAGCTCATTGCCATGGGCCTGATGGTGACTATCAACCAGGCTATCGATTTTGACACGGCCACACTGATCGCCTCCGATTTCGGTTATCAGGTGGAGGCTGCCCAGAACGAGGGTGATGAAACCCTCCCGAAAACGGAAACCTCTCCGGAGAAACTCAAACCGAGGGCGCCGGTCGTGACGATCATGGGTCATGTCGATCATGGTAAGACGTCCCTGCTGGACACGATCCGTCAGACCCATGTGATCGACGGCGAGGCAGGCGGGATCACCCAGGCCATCGGCGCTTATCATGTTCAAATCAAGGGCAGGGACATCGTCTTTCTCGATACGCCGGGTCATGAGGCCTTTACGGCTATGAGGGCCAGGGGGGCCAAAGTGACGGATATCGTCGTCCTGGTCGTGGCCGCCGACGATGGCGTCATGGGTCAGACAGTGGAGGCGATCAACCATGCCCGTGTGGCCGGCGTTCCCATTATCGTTGCCATCAACAAGATCGACAAGCCCGGCGCCGATCCAGGGAAGATCCGTCAGACCCTGACGGAATACAATCTGTTATCGGAGGAATGGGGTGGTGAAACCATTTTTTGCGAGGTTTCGGCGAAGAAGCAACTCGGGATCGAGGAACTGCTGGAGATGATCCTCCTCCAGGCCGATGTCATGGAGCTCAAGGCCGATCCCGACCGGCCGGCCCGCGGTGTGATCATCGAGGCGAAGCTCGATCGCGGCAGGGGACCGGTGGCGACCGTCCTTATCCAAGAAGGCACCCTCCGCGAAGGGGATGCCTTTGTCTCCAAGACGGAATTCGGCCGCGTCCGGGCGATGATCAATGACCAAGGCCGGAGGATCGGCGAAGCCGGTCCCTCCATGCCGGTGGAAGTGATCGGCTTTTCCCGAGTCCCGCAGGTGAGCGCGGAATTTGTCTGCGTCGAGGACGAGAAGAAAGCTCGGAACATCGGCGAATACTGGATCAGGAAAGAACGGGAGCGTGAACTCTCCGTCTCTTCGAAGATTACTCTTGAGCAGCTCTATCAGAAAATGAAAGAAGGGGTCAAGGAACTCAACGTCATCATCAAAGCCGACGTACAGGGTTCCGTGGAGGCCTTGATCGACGCCCTGCTCAAACTATCCACGGATGACATCAAGGTAAAGATCATCCATAGCTCCCCCGGAACGATCACCGAAACCGACGTGATGTTGGCTTCGGCCTCCGACGCCGTCATCCTCGGGTTCAATGTCCGGCCGGACGCCCGTGTGGTGGAAGTGGCCGAGCAAGAAGGGGTGGACATCAAGCTTTACGACATCATCTACAACGTCATCGCCGATGTGAGGGCCGCCATGGAGGGCCTCCTGGAGCCCATCTACAAGGAAGTGGTTCAGGGACGCGCCGAAGTCCGGGAGATCTTCCGCGTTCCCAAGGTGGGGGCCATCGCCGGGAGTTACGTGACGGACGGAAAGATCACACGGACCGCGGGCCTTCGGCTGCTTCGGGACGGCGTTGTTGTCTATGAAGGCAGGACCGCTTCTCTCAGAAGGTTCAAGGACGATGCGAAGGAAGTGCTGGCCGGATTTGAGTGCGGCATCGGCATCGAGGGCTTTAATGACATCCACCAGGGGGATGTCATCGAGGCATACATTAAGGAACAGATTGAAAGAAAACTGTGACGGCTACGAAAAAAGTCCATATGCTGCGTTGCCCTTCCTCCCTCGTCACTGCGACGTACGGGAAAGTACGCCTCATTCCTCGGGAGTCGCGCGCCTTGCCTCTGGAACTTTTTACGAAGCCGTCAAAAAAAGGTTTCCTTGATCTGGGGTTGAACAGTAACCTGTGACGGCTGCGGGGCTGAGAGATGGTCGTTGGAACGGGTGTCATCGGTCTCAGGATTCCCGGGTGCGGGTCCCTCAAGGAGAAACGCAGCGTCTTGAGCCGGATCATCCATCGGACGCAGAATGAATTCAACGTCTCCATTGCCGAAGTCGGTGACAATGACCTCTGGAGACGGGCCAAAATCGGCTTCAGTGTCGTGGGTAATGACAAACCCTATATCAACGCCAAGATGGATCATATCCTGAGATTCATCGATCAGCTTGAACTCGCGGTAGTGGTGCGGAGTCGAATAGAGATTGTAAGCTTCGACGATCTGATGGATGGTGATGATATAGAAGAAGGCAAATATGAGTGATGGTTTGTTTTACGTATTTATAATGGAAAAGATATGAGCAGTTTCAAGAGGGCGGATCGTGTCGCGGACCTGATCAAGATCGAGATTGCGGATCTCCTCCTTAAGCAGATCAGGGATCCGCGGATCGGTTCCGTGACGATTACCGGCGTCAAGGTCACTGATGACCTGCGGACGGCGCGTGTTTTTTTTGTCGAGATGGGTAAGGATACGTGTAGTGCAGCGGTCCAGACGGGTCTCGGGAAGGCAGCAGGTTTCCTGAGGAGAGAACTGGGCCGCCGGCTCCAGCTCCGCCATGTGCCCGAGATCCTTTTTACCTATGATCCCTCCTTTGCTTATGGCAGCCGTATCGACACCCTGCTCATGGAGATCCATCAGGAAGAGGAGACGAATGTTCCAGCGGATTAGCGATCTGATCGGTCGGTATCGGGTGTTTCTAATCACGGCACATGAGAAGCTCGATGGCGATGCCCTTGGTTCGGAACTGGCCCTGTATCATATGCTGCGGCAGATGGGAAAGGAGGCGACGA
>PNOO01000292.1 GCA_013824905.1 Syntrophus sp. (in: bacteria)
CGGGTTGATCAATCGCGTAAATCAGGTTAGAAGGGGAGCAACTTATTGGGAAACGGTCCCGGCGATCGGTAGGAAGACGGAAAAGAGGATCAGATGGCGGAAGGAGGCGTGATTGTAGACAGCGCGATGGATTTTCCCGGGGTTATCGCCGGGACGGCGGCCCCGCGGGAGGTCATCGAGACCCTCTGCCTGATCTGTGTCCGGTACGTCGGATTCGACGGCCGCCTGCATGAGGGTCAGCTCGTCGTTCACAGGGAGGTGGCGGCGGATCTGGGAGAGATTTTCGCCCTGATGGCGACCTTGAAATTCCCCGTTGCCGGGGTGCTTCCCATCGTCCGGCACGGATGGTCCGATGCAGCGTCCATGGCCGCTGATAACGCCTCGGCCTTTAATTACCGCACGATTGCGGGGACGGACCGGCTTTCTTTCCATGCGACAGGACGGGCGGTCGACATCAACCCGCAGCGGAATCCGGCGATCTATCCGGACGGCAGGATCGTTCCAGCAGGAGCCGTATACTGTCCAGGAAGCCCGGGGACCTTCACAGACGAACATCCGGTGGTGTGCGCCTTCCGCGAGCGGGGCTGGCGCTGGGGAGGCCGTTTCAAGCATATGCAGGATTACCATCACTTTGAGAAATAGGGGGCCGAAGGGGCCATGAGAAAAGGAAGATCGTACTGATATGGATGAACCGAAGATCAACGTGGGGATCTGCGACGGTTATCCCGAAATCCGGGGGCGTCTGAACGGTGTTTACCGCACGAATGGGTTGTCGCTTTCCGGAGAATTCACCGCCCGCCCGCGGGAGGGCGCGATCGGTCTTTACGACGCCTTCGACCGGGAAGTCCTCCGAACACGGGAAATCCACCTGCTTGCCGAAGGGAAGGGCACGTTTGCCCTTCATGAGGTGACGATCGGTGTCCGCTTCCACTGGGAACGGCGTGAAGATCAGACCTTTTCCGGGGACCTGACATTCCTGCCTTCGGGAGAGGGGACTCTCGCCGCGGTCAACGAGATTTCCGTGGAAGAGTACCTCATGAGCGTTGTCTCATCGGAGATGAGCGGCGAAGCGCCGTATGCGTTTCTCAAGGCCCACGCCATCGCCTCGCGGAGCTGGCTTGTGGCGATGCTCAGTCGCGGCAGGGGGGAAAAGGGGAACGGACAGGAAACCGTGATCCGGAGGGAAGGGGAGGTCGTCCGCTGGTACGATCGCGAGGACCATGCCTTGTTCGACGTCTGCGCCGACGACCACTGTCAGCGGTATCAGGGGATATCCGGCCGGGTGTCCGGGAGAGCGGCGGAAGCCGTCCGCGAGACACAGGGCGTCTTCCTGATCCACGAAGGGAAGATCTGCGACGCCCGATACCACAAGGCGTGCGGGGGGATGACCGAGAATTTCGCGACCTGCTGGGAGGAGATATCCGTTCCCTATCTCTCCCACGTTTCCGATTCCGCACGGCCGCATCCGCCGGTCCGGACGGAGGGGGATGCGGAGCGGTGGATCCTCTCCTGCCCCGATGTTTTCTGCCACACGCAGGATCAGGGCCTCATCCGGCGTATTCTCCCTGCATTCGACAGGGAGACAGCCGATTTTTCCCGCTGGCAGGTCAGCTACCGAAGGGAGGAATTGGAGGAGATTCTTCGGGAAAAATCGGGAATCGACTTTGGCGTCCTGCACAAGCTCGTACCATTGGAGCGAGGGCCCTCCGGGCGGATCCGCCTGCTTCGGATCGAGGGATCGAAGGCTAGAGTAGCCGTCGGTAAGGAGCTCGAGATCCGCCGCTGGCTCTCGCCGAGCCACCTGTACAGCAGCGCCTTCATCGTTTCCACGACCCGGGATCCTTCCGGGATGCCGACCCGCTTCACCCTCTTCGGGGCGGGCTGGGGACACGGAGTCGGGCTCTGCCAGATCGGGGCCGCAGTGATGGCCGAGAAGGGATACACCGCCGAGGAGATCCTCCGGCACTACTTCCGTGGGGCGGCGCAGGTAAAGCGGTACTGAGGGAACAGGGGCGCTGTTCCTCTGTTTTTCAGAAGTGGCGCGAAAGGAAACCGAAAATACGATGAAACTGGCGAAGCCTGCCGTGCGGAATCCCTGGGCATGGGTCCCCTCTCTCTACCTTGCCGAAGGCACCCCTTACGTCATGGCCATGACGGTCTCCGTGATCCTCTACAAGCGGCTCGGCGTCTCCAATACCGACATCGCCTTCTATACCAGCTGGCTCTACCTTCCCTGGGTAATCAAACCCCTCTGGAGCCCCTTCATCGACATGTTCCGGACGAAGCGGTTCTGGATCGTCACGATGCAGCTCGTGATCGGCGCGGCCTTTGCCTGTGTGGCGCTCACAATCCCGGCGCCCGGATTCGTACGCTATACGCTTGCTTTTTTTTGGATCATGGCGTTCAGTTCGGCCACCCACGACATCGCCGCCGACGGTTTTTACATGCTCGGCCTCAAGGAGTACCAGCAGGCGGCCTTCATCGGGGTGCGGACGGTCTTCTACCGGATTGCGATGATCGCCGCCAAGGGGATCCTCGTCGTCCTGGCCGGCACCCTGGAGCAGCGCGGCTTCAGCGTTGCCACTGCCTGGTCGGTGACCTTTTTTCTCCTTGCGGCGATTATGATGGCCCTGTTTCTCTACCACCTTTTCGTTCTGCCCTATCCCGCTGTGGACCGGCCTGTCTCGCGCGACCTCTCCCGGAGCCGCTCCGAGGCTTTTCTGCGGGGCTTCGTTCTCTTTTTCCGGAGGAAGGATATCCTTGCCGTCCTCGCTTTTTTCCTGCTTTACCGCTTCGCCGAGGCGCAGCTCGTGAAAATGGTTGCCCCCTTCCTCCTCGATCCGCGAACGAAAGGGGGGCTCGGGCTCTCCACCGCGGAAGTAGGG
>PNOO01000293.1 GCA_013824905.1 Syntrophus sp. (in: bacteria)
GCCCAGCACGCTCCTGGGACGCATCTCCGAGGCCATGGCACAGACCGCCTATATGGGTGACAGTATCTATGCGGGTATATACTCACCTTTATGGGAAATACCTCTGAATGATACAAACTATCTGTCCGGGTTGGAATACGTAATTAAGGAACTTGCCGGAAGTCAGTCGATAGTCATTCGGGGACGGGGCAGCCAGTTTATCCTGAAAGACTTTCCCGGTGCTTTTCATGCACTGATTGTGGCGCCGTTCGAGGTGCGAGTGAAGCGCATTATGGAAAGACAGAAGATTAATGAGGAG
Organism: Syntrophus sp. (in: bacteria); assembly: GCA_013824905.1. Lineage (GTDB taxonomy): Bacteria > Desulfobacterota > Syntrophia > Syntrophales > UBA5619 > JAKAFS01. The sequence continues at coordinate 299 of PNOO01000293.1, forward strand.
GATGCCCGGAAGGAAATCGCCCGTTTTGACGACGGCAGCCGTGAGTTTGTCAAAAGATACTTCAAGGCAAACATTGCGGACCCCATAAACTATGACATCGTCATCAATACCAACCATCTCAGTATCGAGGGTGCGGCTTCAATTATAGTAAACGCAGTCCCTTGACTAAGTGATGAAGGGGAAATAGCGTTTATGAACGCAAGGGTGTTGATTATTAGTGGAAATCCTCGCCTCAATTCGATGCCGTACTTCGTGGACTTGTAAAGGAACTCTCTCATAACGCAATGTGGAGGCGTGAGTGAAATCAAAGGACATCGGACTGATCGGCCTGGCGGTCATGGGCCAGAATCTGGTCCTCAATATGGAGCGAAACGGCTTCGGTGTGGCGGTTTTCAACCGCACCGCACCGACCACGGCAGCCTTTATCGAGGGGGTCGCCGCGGGCAAGAACATTACGGCTACCTACACCATCGAGGATCTCTTCGCTTCACTCAAGAGGCCCCGCATCATCATGATCATGGTCAAGGCGGGGGCGCCGGTCGATGCCGTCATCGCCCAATTGAAACCCTGCCTCGAACCCGGGGACCTGGTCATCGACGGGGGAAATGCCCACTTTCCCGACACGGAACGACGATCGCAGGAAATGGAGGCCCGGGGAATCCTCTACATGGGTGTCGGCGTTTCCGGAGGGGAAGAGGGCGCCCTTAAGGGGCCGAGCATCATGCCGGGGGGACCGAGGGAGGCGTATGCCCTCGTCGAACCCCTTTTCAAGGCCATTGCCGCCCGGGTGAATGATGAACCCTGCGTCACCTGGATCGGGCCGAGAGGGGCGGGCCATTTCGTCAAGATGGTGCATAACGCCATCGAATACGGTGATATGCAGCTGATCGCCGAGGCCTACGATCTCCTCCACAGGAACCTGGGACTTTCCGGTACCGAATTGCACGAGGTGTTCGCCCAGTGGAACAAAGGGCCTCTTTGTTCCTATCTCATCGAGATCACTGCCGATATCTTCACATGCCCCGACCCGGAAACGAACAGCCCGCTGGTCGACATGGTCCTCGACCAGGCGGAGCAGAAGGGAACGGGCCGCTGGACGATCCAGTCGGCCCTGGAACTGGGGGTACCGATCCCCACGATTGCAGCTGCCGTGGACGCCCGGGTCCTTTCGTCCTACAAAAGCGAGCGGATGGAAGCCGCCAAGGTGTTCCCCATTCCCGATATGCCCTATACAGGCCATCGCGACGCCTTTATCCAGGCCGTCGGGGATGCGCTCTATGTCGCAAAGATCTGTTCCTACGCGCAGGGAATGGCGCTTCTGCGAAAGGCCGGTAACATGTATGACTACCCTCTGGAATACGGCGAGATCGCCCGCATCTGGCGGGGAGGATGCATCATCCGCGCCCGGTTCCTGGACGATGTCCGGGCGGCCTTTCAGGAAAACCCGAACCTGACCAACCTCCTTTTGGCGCCGTTTTTCCGGGAAGCGGTGCTCAGCCGGCATAACGCTCTGCGGCAGATTGTAAAGACATCGGCCGAATCGGGCATTCCGACGCCCGGGATGAGTGCGTCCCTGGCCTACTTCGATTCTTACCGGAGTGACCGCCTTCCGGCCAATCTCACCCAGGCGCAGCGGGACTATTTCGGCGCCCATACTTACCGCCGTGTGGATCGGGAGGGCGTCTGCCATACGAAATGGACTACATAAGAGGGGACCAACAACCAAAGGAGGAGCATCGTGGGGGAAATCGTTCATACATCCAAAATCAGAATCGTCAGGGAGAAGGGGCCGACCCGGGTGGCCATGATCGAGGGGTTCAGCGAACCCATCTATTACGGCGTCCATGGCGGGATCAAGAAATTCTATAACGTCGAACCGGAGAAGGAGCATGCGGCCACGCTCGATCACATCGTGGCCGCGACGGCGGCCTGAATGATGGGGACACTGGCCGCGGTGCTGGCCGGAAAAAAGATACCGACGCCTCAAGACAGTTACCGGGCGGATGTAATGGGCGACATCGAAAACGTCGCGGGCGTCCTGAAAATCACCCGGATAGGCGTGACGTACCACCTGAAGATCCCGCACGAGAAGGCCGAAGAGGCCCGGGAAGCCTTTTCCACCTATCTCAAGCGATGTCCCGCCGCACAAAGCGTGATCGGCTGCATCCGGATCGAGGATGACCTCGTCATCGAAGAAATTTCATAATTACCAGGCCCTGAAAGGGCGGGGCTGCGGATGGGAGCATCCGCGTGCATCAAGGATTCGCGAATTTTTCAACCGGGGGATAAGATACGGATATGCAAGAAATTCTAGTGTTGATCGTGATCGCCCTGGCGATCTTCTACCTTCCCCGTGTGATCGGCAGGAGGTCTTCCCCCGTTAGAAAAGAAGTCCGCCGCCCCGCCCTGACGGGTTGGATGCGCCTGGCCATCCTGATTACGGTATTCTGGATCGGGGGGTCCGCGCTCCTCCTGAACCCCTGGCAGGGCGATGTCCTGCCTTTTCTCTATACCGGTCTGGCGCCTATGGCCGCCTTATGGGGCTCGACCTGGGTCTGGTTCGGCTACCGAAAATACC
>PNOO01000294.1 GCA_013824905.1 Syntrophus sp. (in: bacteria)
TACCTTCACCGAACCGTCATCCATACGGACCGGCAGGGAGACATGGAGTTCGCGAGAGGGAACTCTCAGTGCGGCCTGAATGCCTGGATCCAGATGAAGGATCTTTGCGCACTGATCGAGCTGCTGCTGTGCTACTGCAAACGGGTTAACCTTGGCCATAACTTTTCTTACCTCCTCTTTCTTTAATTAGGTTTTAGTGAAATGTCTTTCCGATGATCTGTTATTTGCTCTTGCAGAGTTCCCAGAAATTCCGCAATTCCTGATACTCCATGACGGTGGACATCGCGCGGTTTTCCACCTCGACGCCTGACTCGTGGGCGCAGGCGACGGGATTGAGCCCTCCGTAAAGGATCATTCCCACCCGGTTCATATCGACCGGGATCTGGCAGATCGGTTCCCCGATCTCTCCGATGGCAAGCACCCCACCGATTCCCGAGTTTCGAAGGCTGACGATCAGTTTATCGACCAGCTTCAGCGCCGGGACCGGAATCTCCCTGAAATTTGCCAGGATCTTACCTTCTCCCTCCTCCGCCGCCTGCCGGACGGAGGTCATCCTTCCCCGGATGAAGACCTCGGACGGATCAAGGGATGATCCGGAATAGTTGATCACTTCAACGAAGCGCAAGGGTTTGCCGTCCTTGACCTGCAGAATGCCGCCGAATCGGGAGTCCATCGGGACGCCGCTCTTCAGGAGGATACCGTTCACCACGATGCTGCAAACCGTGGCGAAACCCGTATATCCCACCGGAACCGTCAATTCGCCGATCCGTTCCCCTTCATCTGCGCAGGCGACCAGCTCGCTCACGTGGAGCCCCTTGCTGAAGGCGGGTTTCATCAGCTCCAACGCCTTCTTGAAAGACTTTCGGGGGAAAAAGGAGATGTTGACGGGGATGAGACCCTGTCGTTTGTCCAGATCGAGTGACGTTTTGAAGGCGAGGATTTCGATGCGGGAGATGGCGAAGCCGATTTTGTCATGGACCCGCGCGTTGCCGATCTCCTCGATTCCTTGCTCTGTGATGGCCCGGCCGTCGTGCCGGCCGATGAGCCTGGTCAGCCCCCGGTTGTCCATCAGTTTCAGGTGGTAGCGGACTCCGCGTTCGCTGAGCGTCACGCTGTGGTCCTGCATACGCCTGGAAATGAGGCGGGCGCCCAGAGGATCAGACGACTCATTGAGGATCCGGAGGATGAGGAGGATCTTCTTCTCGATATCTTCGATGTTAAATATTTGATTCATCGGCATCGGTAATCCTTTGCCGATGCCTCTAACATGGAGAAAGTCGGCTGTCAATAGAAAATTATGAAGACGCTCATGTCTAAGATTTCATGAAGGAATGGTGAGGTCGAAAATGCCCAAGAATCGTGATGCCGGCGAAAGCCGGTATCACGAAATATCAAGGGGTTAAAAAAGCACTGGGCCCCGGCTTTCGCCGGGGCGACGACTTTTTACGAGAGTGTCCTGGTTGGAAGCCGAACGGCCTTTTGTTTATTCCATTGAGCGCCTCGGATATTCCGCGGCATATGACTTAGGGAGTCGAACTTACGCCTTCGGGAAAAATCCGGTCCGGGTCAGGACCTTCCGGAGTTCCTCCCTGTCCGCCTCTTTCAGGGGCAGCAGCGGCGGGCGGGGATCTCCGCCGTACAGACCGATCATCTCCATGGCGGCCTTAAGCCCGGGGATGCCCCACCTGGCTGTGACCGCGTTGTTGCTGTCGATGAGATTCATCTGGAGATCCCGGGCTTCCTTCATCTTTCCGGCCTCGAAGAGCTTCTGGAGACGGGCGCATTCGTTCGGGAAGACATTAGCCAGGGCGAGCGTCCCCCCCGTGGCGCCGAGGGCGAGGCTCGTAAAGAGGTAGCTCGCCGAACCGGCGAAAACCGAGAAATTGGGCGGCGCGTTACGGATCATGTCCGCGATCTGGACGATATTGCCGCCGCTGTCCTTGATGCCGATGATATTCGGATGCTTTGCCAGCTCGACGGCGAGCTTCGCGGAGATGTTGATCCCCGCATTGCGCGGCATGTTGTAGAGAATGACCGGGAGAGGCGATGCATCGGCCACATCAGTATAGAAACGGGCCAGGACCGGATCGGTCATCTCCCCTTTGTAATAGTTCGGGGTGACGATGAGGACCGCATCGGAACCCGCCTTGGCAGCCATTTCGTTCAGACGCATGGTCTCCGCGGTCGATTCGGCGCCGGTCCCGGTGACGACCGGTTTTTTCCCTTTCGCCTGTTTGCAGACAAACCGCGTCAACTCTTCCTTCTCTTCAGGCGTCAGCAGGACGAACTCGCCGTTGGAGCCCATGACGACGACTCCGGACAGGTCGGATTCCAGCCAGAATTTCAGATTCTTTTCCAGCTTGTCATAGGCGATCTTGCCGTTCTCGAACGGCGTCGCGATGGGCGCATACACTCCGTACAGTTTAAACATGAAAGATACCTCCTTTTCTACATACATGTTTCTGGTTGAAAATTTCCTGTTTTTTATTTCTCCTTTACCGGGGCGGGGGATTAAACACCCTCCCCTCCCGTGTCCTTATACCCTGGTGATGCAGAACAGCTCGTCGTGCCCCAGCAGCTCCGCCCGGGAAGGTTCCCCGGATGCGACACGGAGGATTTTCTCGAGCAGTTCCCCGCCCACCTCCGCGATGGTCGCTCCCTCCATGATCCGGCCGGCGTTGAAATCGAGGTTGAATTTCATTCGGTCGAACGTGGCGCTGTTTCCCGTGATCTTGATGACCGGTACCCCCGGAAAGCCGGTGGGCGTCCCGCGGCCCGTCGTAAAGACGACCGCCTGGCAGCCGGAGGCGACCAGACCCGTGACGGCCTCTCCGTCGTGACCGACGCAGTCCAGGAGATAGAG
>PNOO01000295.1 GCA_013824905.1 Syntrophus sp. (in: bacteria)
CCTGGAGATGACGGTCCAGGAAAAAATCAAACGCAACGATTCTCCGGTCAAATCGGCCTTCATCAAGGGCGGCACGCAAATGCATCTGCTGAAGATCGCTTCGGTCCAGCCGCCGGTCGCCGGCATCAACCCCAAGGAGCAACTCCGGATAAAACTGGAGGTGGATACCGAACCGCCAGGCGGCGCGACCTTTGAAATGAAGTATCAATTGCGTCCCGTGCCTTATTCGGTGCGTCTCTATTCGCCCTCATCGCTCTTCGCCGGAAAGGTGCATGCGCTGCTCTGCCGGTCTTGGAAAACAAGGGTCAAGGGACGCGATTTTTACGATTATGTATGGTTTTTGTCCCAATCGATTCCGGTGAATATCGTCCATCTTACGGAGCGGATGAAACAGACAGGGCACCTTTCGGCCGATGCGATCCTCACCGAAAAAGACATGAAGGACCGTTTAAGAAAGCGCTTTGCATCGGTTGATTTCGATCAGGCCAAGAAAGACGTGCTGCCCTTCATCAAGAATCCCGACGCCGTTCATCTCTGGTCGGCTGATTTTTTCTCCGCGATTACGGTTGACAAACTGAAAATCGAAGAGGCCAAAGCGCATGCCCAACTTCATCTCCGAGGACCAGATTGAAAAAGCGGCGGTTGCCCTGCTCAAGGAACAATACGGCTACCGCACCGTCAACTGCTTTACCCAGGATGTGGAAGACCCGGCCGACCATTCCAACCGCGCCTCCAAAGAGGACGTGGTCTTTCTCGATATCCTGAAAAGGTATGCGGTGAAGCTCAATCCGGTCGTCCCCGAAACGGTCATCGATCAGGCCCTGGAAAAGCTGGTTTCCCGGCGGTACGCCATGTCGCCCCTTTTGGCCAATAGGGAGGTGTACGGCCTGATCCGCGACGGCATCCCGGGGCAGGCTTTGATCCGGCATCCGAAGGGGAAATTCATCTTTTCATGAATCACACTTGTCAAAGCCTTTGCCGGAAAGGGCCATGTCGAGCAGTTGCATGGGATGAAGAACCGCGATCCGATCCTGTTCTTCCATGTTGCCGCCGATGGTCGTTCGGCATCCCGGGCATCCCGTGACAACGATACGGGCGCCCGTCTCGCGGATGCGCCTGATCTTTTTTTCAGTGATCCCCTTAGAAACCCCGGGGAAATCGAATTGAAACGATCCTCCTCCTCCGCAGCAGGCGTTTGCCTCTTCCATTTCGCAATATTCGAACTGAGGCAATGCCCTGAGGATCTCTCTCGGGGCGGCGCTGATCCCCTGGGCGCGGACCAGATGGCAGGGATCATGGTAGGTCACCCGGATTTTCTCTCCCATGTAGTTCTTCGGCAAGGGAAGCTGGTCGATCCTCGCTGCCACATACTCCATGACATCCTGGGTCTTTCCCTTGAGGATCTCCGCCTGGGTGGTGTCCATCCCTTTACGTTTCAGAAGGTCGATATACTCCTTCTTGAAAGCGGCCCCGCAGGTGGCGCAATCCACCAGGACCATATCCACCTCGGCCCGGGACAGTGTGGCGATGTTCTTCTCCACATTCTTCAGAGGGAGATCTCCCTCCCCCGACAGGATCGCGGCGATCCCGCAGCACTCCGCGGAGGCGGGAATCTCGATCTCCACCTGGAGCTCCTTGAGGACATTGACAACCGACTGCCCGACATCTCCCGCGAAATAATTGGTAAAGCAGCCCGTAAAATAGAAAACCCGCCCCTTCACCTCGCCGTCGGGGCGGATCACCCCGTCAAACCGATCACGAAAGGGTCGGGAATTGACCAGCGGAAGTCTTCCGGCAGGGATGTTTCCTATCCGCATCCTCTTGGCAAGTTTCTCCACCAGCCAGTTGCGCCCGAGTTTGGCAAAGATCATGGAGGAATGGAGCAATGATTCATTGGTCAGGAGCTGGAAGACCAGACGCTTCTTCCAGTCAAGCCCGTACTGCTTGACCAGTTCCGCCCGCACGTCATTGAAGACCTGATCATGCCTGATGCCGCTGGGACAATTCACCACGCAGGTTTCACAGAGAAGACAGGTCTGGATGATCTCCTTGAACCGCTGCGACATAGGGACCTTCCCCTCGAGGAAGTATTTCACCAGCTGAATCCTGCCCCGGGGGTTTGCGGCTTCGATCAACACCTGCTGATAAACGGGACATGCCGACGTGCAGAGCCCGCATTTATTGCAGCGATCGACCATTGCCCGCGTTTTTTTCATTTCCTGAGGATCCATCCGCCTGCTCCAGGTCTCATTATGCGATAAGGACGACTTTATCCGGATTGAGAATGTTGAACGGATCGAACATCTTCTTGATATTCCTTGTGATCTCCATCGCCACCGCTCCCAGCTCAAAGGGGAGAAGCTCCCGCTTGGCGACCCCGATGCCGTGCTCTCCCGTCAGGGTGCCTCCCAGTTCCACGGCCGCAATCGAGATCTCGTCCATCGCCTTCGCCACGCGCTCCATCTCTTCCTTGTCATTGATGTCCGTAGCGATCTGGGGGTGGAGATTCCCGTCTCCTGCGTGGGCAACCACGGGAATGAGCAGCTTGTACTTCTCCGCGATCCGGGCGACCTCCTGGAACATCGTCACCAGATTCCCGATGGGAACCGTGCAGTCTTCGGCGATCACCGTGGACCGCAACCGGGCCGTTGCCCCGTACGCCGAACGTCTCGCCCGCCAGATCTCATCGATCTCCGGCATCGTCCTGGCGGTGGCAACCTCATGAGCGCCCATCTCCCGGCAAAGCGCCGTCAGACGCTCGGACTGCACGGTAACTGCCGCTTCCGGACCGTCGACTTCGATCAGCAGCATGGCCTCCGCTTCGCGCGGGAGTCCCAGATGGGT
>PNOO01000296.1 GCA_013824905.1 Syntrophus sp. (in: bacteria)
TCAAAATGCATCAAGTGCGGCGTCTGCTACATCTATTGCCCCGAGGGGTGCATCAACGAGGATGTGGACGGATTCTTTGTAGCGAACTTCGACTACTGCAAGGGGTGCGGCATCTGCGCCCACGAATGCTGGCCGAAGGCGATCGTCATGGTCAACGAGGAGGATTGAGGATGGGCAAGCGAGTAGGAATGGAAGTAGCGATTGCGTCTGCGGAAGCGGCCGCACTCTGCAGGTTTGATGTGGCAGCCGTATATCCCATCACCCCTCAATCCCACGTCGCCGAGCATCTGTCGGACATCGTCAATGACGGGCGTGTGGACGCCTCCTTCATGACCGTGGAATCGGAACATTCGGCGCTGAGCGCGGCGGTCGGCTCCTCGGCGACCGGCGCCCGCACCGTGACGGCGACGAGTTCCCAGGGGCTCCTTTTCATGAGCGAGATCCTGCCGATCGCCTCCGCGATGCGTCTTCCGATCGTCATGATCATCGCCAACCGCGCCGTCTCCGGTCCGATCAACATCTGGAACGACCACAGCGACATCATGCCGATGCGGGATACGGGCTGGATCTCCTTTTTCGCAGAGAACGGCCAGGAGGTGGTCGACATGACCATCCAGGCCTTCCGGGTGGGCGAGGATAGGAGGGTGATGCTCCCGGTCAATGTGAACATGGACGGTTTCCAGCTGACCCACATGGTCGAGCCGATCATCATGCCCGACCAGGAGGAGGTGGACCGTTTCCTTCCCCCGTATGTCCCTTACGCCACGCTGCATCCCGATAAGGTCGTTTCGATGGGAACCCTGGGCATGCCGGAAATCTTCGCAGAGGCGCAGAAATCAAAAAACGTCGCCCTCGTCAACTCAATAAAGGTTGTCCGTGAGGTCTGGAAGGAATGGGAACAGCAGTTCGGGCGAAAGTATGAGCCGATCCAGTCCTACATGACCGAGGACGCGGAGATCGCCCTCGTCACGATGGGTTCGATGGGTGAGACGGCGGAGATCGCCATCGACGAGCTCCGCCGGGAGGGCGTGAAGGCCGGTTTGCTGAAGATAAAGCTCTGGCGGCCCTTTCCCTTCGACGACCTGAAAAAGGCGGTCAAGGGGATCAAGGTTCTGGCCGTCACGGATCGCGCCTGCTCCTTCGGCGGTCCCGGCGGTCCCGTCTTTTCGGAGATCCGTTCCGCCCTCTACGATGTGCCGAAACGACCGAAGATCGTCAACTACATCATCGGCCTCGGCGGCAGGGACGTTCAGGTGGAGAATTTCATGGAGATGGTCCGGCGGGCGGCCAAAGGAAAACTTTCCGAACCATACGAATTTTACGGAGTGAGGGGATAATGAATACGGCAACGAAACACCCTAAGAGTATTATCGAGAACTTCGAATTGTATGCCCCGAAGCTGGTCAGCAAGGAGGAGTTCTTCAGCCCCGGTCACCGCGCCTGTCAGGGGTGCGGCGAGGCGCTGGCGATTCGATTGATGTTGAAGGCCCTCGGGAAAGACACGGTCATCACCAACGCGACCGGCTGCATGGAGGTCATCTCCAGCCTCTATCCCACGACGGCCTGGAACGTCCCCTGGATCCACGTGGCGTTTCCCAACTCCGCGTCGGTGGGATCAGGCGTCGAGGCGGGACTCACGGCGCTTAGGCGCAAGGGAAAGATCGCCGACCGGCGCGTCAAGTCGGTTGCGATCGGCGGCGACGGCGGGACGATGGACATCGGGTTCCAGGCCCTCTCCGGGGCGATGGAGCGCGGCCATGACATGCTCTACGTCTGCTTCGACAATGAGGCTTACATGAATACGGGTATCCAGCGCTCGAGCGGCACGCCGTTCCTCGCGTCGACGTCGACGGCCCCCGCCGGCAAAAAGATCCCTGGAAACCAGGTCTGGAAGAAGAACCTTGCCGAGATCATGGTGGCCCACAACGTGCCCTATGTCGCAACCGCCTGCCAGAGCTATCCGATCGATTTCATGAACAAGGTGAAGAAGGCCCGCAAGGTGAAGGGGCCCTCGTATATTCACTGCTTTGTGACCTGTCCGACCGGGTGGCGTTCCCCGTCCGAGACCTGTATCAAGCTGGGGCGGCTCGCCCTCGAGACGGGGATCTTCCCCCTCTACGAGGTGGAGGACGGCAAGTACCGCCTGACCGTTGAGGTCCCAGAGAAGCGGCGTCCCGTCCAGGATTACCTCAAAGGGCAGGGGCGATTCCGTCACCTCACGCCGGAGCAGATCCAGGTCATCCAGGAGCGTGTCGACATCGAATGGGAGACCCTCATGATCAAGGTCCAACACTCCAGATCCAAGGAAGAACTGAGAGCCCCGAGGGGGAAATGACCGGCGACTATACCATCTTAAGACGAGGTTAAAAGAGAATGGAAGAAAAGGTTAAGGAGATCATTCAGCAATACAAAGGGGACAAGAGTTACCTGGTTCCCATCCTTCAGGACGTCCAGAAGGAGTTCAACTATCTGCCCAAGGATGCCCTATGCGCGGTCAGCACCCACTTGAGTGTGCCGATCAGCCGCGTCTACGAGGTGGTGACGTTTTACAAGGCCTTCAGCCTGAAACCCAAGGGGCGCTACCAGCTGAGCCTATGTATGGGGACGGCCTGTCATGTCCGGGGGGCCGAGCTGATCGCCGGCAACATCGCGGATATCCTGGGCGTCAAGGAAGGTGAAACGACGGCCGATCTCGAATTCTCCTTCGAAACAGTCGGTTGTCTCGGAGCCTGCGCCTTGGGGCCCGTTTTGGTAGTGAACGGTGAGTATCACGGGCATATGAACATCGCCAAATCGACAAAGATTCTCAAGAAATTAGGGAAGAAGGGTA
>PNOO01000297.1 GCA_013824905.1 Syntrophus sp. (in: bacteria)
CGGTTTTCAACGGGGCAGAAAAAATCCGCGTCCACCCCGTTGGGGATCACCTGCACCGGGTAAGGATCCACCCGCTCCGACATCTCCTTCAGACCGTGAGAATTGGCCACCACGGCGACACTTTTCCGAAAGATGAGCCGCCGCAGCGGTGTCAACAGTCTGTGCAGAGGGGCCAGCGCTGCTTCATTGCCCGGGACATCGCCTCCTCGAAGCGAGATGACATAAGGCACATTCTCTCGTTTCAGTCCCCAGAGACCGAGCGGCCCGCACGGAAAGGAAAAGAAGACGATCGACGCCTGGATACGATGCTTCCGGATCATCGAACCCAGCATCAGGCTGGCCGAAACCAGGAATGAAAACATCTCCAGGATGCCGGAGCGATCCGGACGCTTGCGGATTGCCGGACAGCGCACGACCCGGATGCCCCCTTGCCAAATGGTCCCCTTCAGATCTCGAAACTGGGACGTCAGCACCGTCACCGTGTGCCCCAAAGACGTCAGATGTTCGGCAATGGCGGCAGTGGCCGTCGCCGCGCCGCCGCCGATGGGCGGATATTCATAATTGATTAGCAGGATATGCATAGGGAAGAACAGGATAAATGGATGCGGCCGCTGTGTGCCGCTATGCTTTGCTCCATGAATTCAGGAGCCAGATGTTCCACAGAAACGACCGGTTGTCCATGTGGCCTGCACGGTGATCCGCCGCCATCTTGGTGATGTAAGGGGCATGAAGGTTTGGAAAAACGCCGTGACCATCCAGGGAGAGGCTGCCCTCCTGAAACCACCGGCCGATCGGTACGCCGAATCCCTTCTTGGCGCGATAGAGGATCTCCCGAGGGAGAACAGGCTCCAGGGCCTTTTTCAGGATGTATTTGGTCTGGCCGTTCCGATATTTATAGGCGTGGGGTATTTTCCGGACAAAATCGACGAGTTCGATATCGAGGAAAGGGGCCCTCACCTCCAAAGAATTCATCATGCTCGCTCGGTCGGCCTTGACGAGAATGTCATCCTGCAGATAAAGCTTCGTGTAGAACTGCAGCGTCTTATCGACCAGGCTCTCCTGTTTGCAGGCATCCCACTGTTCGATCGCCTCGGCATAGACCTCCTCGATGTCGGTGGGCTCGCGGAAAAGCGCCTCCAGATCCCGGGGATCGAGCGGCCCCAGCCAGACGGCATTCCAGAGGCGCCTGGGGTAGGAGAGCCCCCTCAGTGTCCGTTTGAGGCGGAAATCGAGGCTCATGTTCTGATGGGTGGAGGGAAGCGCCGTTACGGCCATCCGAATCGCCTGATGGACCGGCCCGGGAACGAGGCGATCATACCATTTCGCCATGCCGAGGGCCCGAAAGGGGTCATATCCGGCGAAGAGTTCATCGCCGCCGTCTCCGGCCAGCGCCACCGTCACATGCTTTCTTGTTTCCTGGCAGAGCAGATAAGTGGGCATAAGAGAACTGTCTCCCATCGGCTCATCGAGCTTGCCGATGATCTCCGGCAGAAGCCCCCTGGCCCGCTCCATGGAGAGAATTTCCTCGTAGTGCTCTGTGTCATAACGCTCGGCGATGATTCGGGCATAGTGGGTCTCGTCGAAGCTGGCTTCTTCAAAACCGATGCAGAAGCTCTTCATGCGCGCCTGCCCGACCGCTTCCGCCGCAAATGCCGTAATGGCGGAAGAATCGACGCCGCCGCTGAGAAAGACCCCCAGGGGCACGTCGGACATGAGGCGACGCCGCACCGATTTTCTCAGGAGATCCCGGAGCTCCTCCCCCCATGCCTCTTCCGGGTTTTCCGGTATCTGCTCAAAGGGTTCCAGGACAAAATCCCAGTATTTGGATACCTGGAAGACCATAGGATCGATCTTCAACAAAAGATTATGGCCGCCGGGCAGTTTGAATATCTGCCGATAAAGGGTTGAAGGCGCCGGAATATACCCATAGGCAAAATACTTCTTCAGGCTCCCCTCATGGATACCGGCCGTGATCTGTGGGTGGCGGATCAGGGCGCTCAGTTCGGAAGCAAAGGCAAAGGTGCGATTCTGTAAGGAATAGAAGAGGGGTTTTTTTCCGAAACGGTCCCGGCTGAGGAAGAGCTCCCGACACTTCCGGTCATAAAGGGCAAAGGCCCACATGCCGTTGAGACGGGACGGCAGCTCCCGGCCCCACTGCCGGTAACCATGGAGCAGCACCTCCGTATCGGAGTGGTCGGTGAGGAAATGGTGGCCGGCCCTGATCAATTCTTCCCTGAGTTCCAGGTGATTGTAAATCTCTCCGTTAAAGACGATCCCCAGAGCGCCGTCCCCCGTCCACATGGGCTGCGCCCCGCCGCTCAGATCGATGATGGAAAGGCGCCGGTGCCCCAGATAGACACCCTCCCGGTTGTCGTGCCACAATCCCCCGGCGTCCGGCCCCCGATGGATCATGGCCTCATTCATGGATGCGAGAATATCCACGTTGCCGGAACCGGTAAAACCGCAGATCCCGCACATGATTATTTATGCTCCAGGTTACGGCATTCGTCGATCAGGTACACCGGCTTACCCTGGGATTCATAGTAGGTCCGCATGATGATCTCCGCAAGCAGACCCATGAGGATGCACATGATCCCGGTGATGCTCGCCATGACGAAGATGAGCGGCAGGGGGGTTTCGATGAAGGATTTATCACCGAAAATCTTGTAATAAAGGGTGGTAAGGGCGGCAATAAAGGCGACAAAAAGGCTGAACAGCCCGAAAGCCCCGAAGACATAGATGGGCTTCTGGGCATATTGCGCGAGAAACTTGACCACGATCAGATCCAGGATCACCTTGAAGGTCCTCTCCAGGCCGTACTTTGAC
>PNOO01000298.1 GCA_013824905.1 Syntrophus sp. (in: bacteria)
GTGCCCGCCGCCCCGAGGGTCATGCATGGGCGCTTCGAGGCCCTTGCTGTGAACCGTGTATTCCAGTCCTTTACCGATCTTTTTTGCTGCGGCCACACTGCCGTCGGCCAGAAGTTGCCCCAGCTTGCCCTCTTGCCTGGCAATCTTCGGCAGTGCCGCCACCGATGAAGGATGGACCCACCCAGCGACGATTATCGGACCCACCTGATCGTTATTCCACAGGTTAGCATTCTATCGATTATCGGACCCACCCCCCCCCATTTTGTTCTCCCCATCGGCCAAGAGATGTTTCATCGTGTTCCGGAAGATTTTCGGAAGGAGAAAACGATGGGACCGAAGCGTAGGCAAAAAAAGCGACCCTGTCGGGTATGCGGGAGATGGTTCAGTCCGAACCCACGGCTCGGCGGGCGGCAAAAGACGTGCGGGGCCGATGAATGCCAACAGCGATGGCACGCTAAAAAATGTGCCGAATGGAACAGGAAGAACCGTTCCTATTTCAAGGAGATTTACCTCCGTCGCCGGCTGGAATCCTGTGCCGGTTACACCCCCGTGTCCCCCTCCCGCACGGGGGTAGGTTCCTGGCCACCATCAGTTTTCCCTTTGGATTTGCCCCGAGAGGTGATTCAAGAGGTGATGGGTGGACAACATGCTGTCATCATTGAGTATATTCTGCGACTGCTCAGGAGGGAAGTTCAAGAGGTGATCAACGCACAACATGCTGATATCCATCGTGTATTCATGCAACTACCCCTGTCGTCGATTTCAAGGGGCAATAGCCAACTGCCTCCTTAACCTGTATGGTCTGTTCGCAAATGCACCCTTACAGGAGATTCTATGGATGATGGAAACCGGCGACAATCTTACGGTCCGGGAAGTGATGAGCATTCCGATCAGCAAGATCGGCGAACGTTTTGCGTCGTTGCGGATTGCCGATCCGGCGGCGGAGGGGGCCGTGTTGCGCTCTGTGCAAAAATACGGGCAATTGACTCCTGTCGTCATCTGCCGGATCGCTCCGGGACAGCAGGAGCTGCTCGACGGTTTCAAACGGCTCAGGGCCGCCCGGCAGCTCGGTTATGGGGAGCTGATAGCCCGGACGCTGGAAGTCAGTTTGCGGTCCTGCAAGGCCGCCATGCTGCAACTCAACCGGGTAGGCAGGGCCATCTCCGGCATGGAGGAGGCCCTGGTGGTTCATTCGCTCTGCCACGAAGACGGGCTGAGTCAAGGGGAGATTGCTGTTCTTCTTGGCCGCCACAAGAGCTGGGTATGCCGGCGGCTTTCGCTCATCGAGCGGTTGAGCGATGAAGCGCAGGAGAGTATCAGGCTGGGTCTTTTGTCGGCGTCTCTTGGGGCGGAGCTGGCCCGGTTGCAGCGCTGCAACCAGGATCGGCTGCTGGCGGCAATCCGGAAGCATCGTCTGACCTGGCGGGAAACCAGGAAAGTGATTGTCGCCTTTGAGAACAGCCCCCGATGGGAACATGAGGGCATCCTGTTGAATCCCCGAGGGGCGGTCCTTGCGCCTGAGGGAGTCATGGTCGATCCTCAGGATCAAAAAGGCCTGAGTTTTAACGCAAAGCGGATTCAGCAGAGACTCGTTTTACTGGAACATATGTGCCTGTCCGTGGCGGGTGATGTTTCCTGCACGGTTCTTGGCCAGTTCGAGACGGACGAGGAAAGGATACTGCGGGGTCATTGCGCCCGGGTCTTGAGCAGCCTGGTCGCTGCGGAGAAAGAACTGCGGAAGGCCGCCGACGCATCGGAATAAATCGGGAGGAATCCTTTGTCCGTCATCATCCAAAACCGGGAAGATTTAGAACAGCGGCTGGTGATCATGAAAACCCAGGAAGGCTGGTCGATCCGGGCGCTGAGCAGGCATTTTGGCATCAGCCGCAACATGGTGCGACGCATCCTGAGAAAGCACGACAAGCGGCGGGATCATGGCCATGACATTCTCCTTGCGGATCGCCAGGTTCGCAAGGAGAAGCGGACCAGTAAGCTCGACCCTTATGAGCAGACGCTCAAGGGGCTTCTGGAGAAGTATCCCCGGATCACGGGACAGCGGCTCTTCGAAGAACTTTGCGACGCAGGCTATAGCGGCGGCGTCAGCATCCTGCGGGACCGTTTGCGGCAGTTGAGGCCCGGCCCGAAAAAAACACCCATCATCCGCTTCGAGACGGAAGCCGGACTTCAAGGGCAGATGGACTGGAGCCCTTACACCATCAAGTTTATTAAAACCGGCAAGGCCACCGTAGAGTGCTTTTCCTACATCCTGGGTTTCTCCCGCCGGCATTACATCGATTTTACCCCCAGGCGGGATTTTTTCACCCTGATTCGCCGCCATCAGGACGCCTTCTCGCACTTTATGGGCGTTCCGCTCCAGTGCCTCTATGATAGCGAGAAGACGGTCGTCCTGCGCTGGGAGGCGGGCCGGCCGGTAATCAATCCGGCGTTTTCCGCCTTCATCACCCATTATTGCTGCCGCCCGATCATCTGCCGTCGCGGCCGGGCCGAAACGAAGGGGAAGGTCGAGCGCCCGTTTCAGTATGTGGAGGGGAACCTTCTGTGCGGCCGCGAGTTTCAGGATATCGACGATCTTCGCGCCTGCGCCCGCTGGTGGTTGCGCCAGAAGAGCGACACCCATGTACATGAGACAACCGGCCGGCCGCCTCTGGAGCTCTTCCTGGAACAGGAGCTTGCGGCCCTTACGCCTCTGCCGCTCCATCCCTACGACTGCGCGGAAGATGTCAGAAAACCTTCCGCTGCCGCTATGTCACCGCCTCAGCGATGCTTCGTGAACTCC
>PNOO01000299.1 GCA_013824905.1 Syntrophus sp. (in: bacteria)
CTGTGTTCGGGTCCTCCTGTTTACCAGTGCATCCGGGTTTTCACGCCCTGATCCTGCAGAAACGTCTTGATCTCCGCAATGGTATAGGTGCGGAAGTGAACCATCGAGGCGATCAGGGCGGCATCGCTTGTCCACGGGTGAGGACATCGAGGAGATGCTCAGGTTTTCCCGCACCGCCGGAGGCGATGACGGGAATTTTCACATGGCTCGAAATCAGATGGGTCAGATCGATTTCATAACCGCTTTGCGTTCCGTCGGCATCGATGGAGTTCAGGCAGATCTCACCTGCGCCGAGGCGCTCCGCCTCCTTCGCCCACCGAAGAGCGTCGATGCCGGTTGCCGTCCGCCCACCGTGGATGACCATTTCGTAACCGGAGGGAATCTCGGAACTTTTCGTAATTTTTTTGACGTCCATCCCCAGGACGATACATTGGCTGCCAAAAGCCCTCGCCCCTTCGGCGATAATGGCCGGATTCTGAACCGCCTCTGTGTTGACGCTGATCTTCTCGGCGCCGGCCAGGATCACCCGCCGCATGTCCTCCAACGTCCGGATGCCCCCCCCCACCGAAAAGGGGATGAAGATGGTTTCGGCGACCCTGCGGACCACGTCGATCATGATGGCGCGCCCCTCGGCGGAGGCGGTGATGTCGTAAAAGACGATCTCGTCCGCCCCCTGTTCGTAATAGGCGCGCGCCGCCTCGACCGGATCGCCGATATCGATATTCCCTTGAAATTTTATCCCTTTTGTCAGCTTGCCCGCCCGGACGTCCAGACAAGGGATGATCCTTTTACTGAGCATCTTTTCCTCCCCAGCGGCAGAAGTTTGCCAGAATGGCGAGGCCCGGTCGGCCGCTCTTCTCCGGGTGGAACTGGACAGCGACGAGGTTCTTCTTCGCCACGGCGGCGCAGAATCGGATGCCGTAGTCGGTCCACCCCGCCGCCCAGTCTTCGTCCGCAGGCGCGGGGTAGTAGGCATGGACAAAGTAGAACTCCGCAGACTCGGGGATCCCGGCAAATACAGGGTGGGCTTGCCGGAACACGACGCGATTCCACCCCATATGGGGGATCTTCAGCCTCCGGCCGTCGGCCTCCAGATCCGCGGGAAAACGCCGGACGAAACCGGGAACGACGCCCAGACACGGGGTGTCATCTTCCTCGCTGTGATCGAAGATCACCTGGGTGCCGAGGCAGATCCCGAGGGCCGGTTTTCCTTCCCGTATCCATTTCTGCATGTGAATATCCAGGCCGCTCTCGCGGAGATTTGCCATCGCCGTACCCGCTGCGCCGACGCCGGGGAAGATGATATGGCTTGCGTCGTCCAGGATATGGGGATCATTTGTGATAATGCAAGGCTCGCCCAGAAATTCCAGAGCCCGGGCCACGCTCGTCAGGTTTCCCGCCCGGTAGTCGACGATGCCGATCATTCTCCACCTCCATACCGCTTCCCCTGCCAGGAGTCGCGCGCCTCCAGTTCGCGGTTGATCGCGTTGAGGACGGTGAGTTTGTTCGCCGCCCATTCCGGTCCGAGGAAGATCTCGCGATAGCCGTCGGCGGTCAGCCGCTGGACGACCATCTCCGGAGGCAGGATCTCCAGGATGTCGCATACCGTCGCGACGTATTCCTCTCGGCTCATCATGGCCAGTTCCCCCTGTTCGTAACGGCTGCCGAGGGCCGTTCCCCGAAGGGCGAGGAGGTTATGGACCTTGATCCCCTGTATCGGAAGTTCGGCGAGCGCACGTGCCGTTTCCATTATCTCTGCATGCGATTCACCCGGCAGACCCACGATGATATGCGTGCAGATCCGGATCGGACTGTTTCCCGTTCGCCTCATCGCGTCGAGAAATGTCGCCATGTCATGTCCCCTGTTGATCGCCCGGAGCGTCCGGTCGTGGATCGATTGAAGGCCGAACTCCAGCCAGACGTGATATCGCTCCGCATAAGACCGGATCAGGGCAATCGTTTCGTCGGAGACGCAATCCGGGCGCGTTCCGATGGACAGACCGATGACATCCTCCTCCGCGAGCGCTTCGTCGTAGAGCGCTTTGAGTCGATCCACAGGGGCGTACGTATTCGTGAAGGTCTGGAAATAGGCGACAAATTTCTCCGCCTTTCCGCGCCGACGGTAGTATTCTTTTCCCCTGCGGATCTGCTCGCCGACGGAGGGGAACTCTCCCGCCTGCCGGAGCGCCGATCCCCTGCCGTCGCAGTAAATACAACCCCCTGTGGCGAGATGACCGTCACGGTTCGGGCAGGTAAACCCGGCGTCAATCGGGAGTTTGTGCACCCGGCAACCGAAACGGTTCTGCCAGTAGCTCTTCAGGTCGTAGTACCGTTTCGCATTGTTCCAGAAGGCGGGTTTCGGCACAGCCACCTCTTTTTAGGTTGAGTTTTACAGTCCAATCATATTAAATCACCTCAAGAACTGCAAGGATTTCCGTAAGACCTGCGCCGTGACCGGTGTGTGTCTTCTAACGACCCTTCCCGATAAGGCAGGGAATGAAAATGATGAGGCGCAGTCCGGAAGGAGGGATGGGCATGAACAAAGCATACGACGTGATCGTCGTCGGAGGCGGTCATGCGGGGTGCGAGGCGGCTCTCGCGGCGGCCAGGATGGGCTGCGAGACGCTTCTGTTCAACATCAATCTCGATTCCCTTGCGCTCATGTCCTGTAATCCCGCAATCGGCGGCCTCGCCAAGAGCCAGCTCGTCAAGGAGGTCGACGCCCTTGGCGGTCAGATGGGCCGGATCGCCGACAGGACCGCCGTCCACTTTCGCCTCCTCAACGCCTCGAA
>PNOO01000300.1 GCA_013824905.1 Syntrophus sp. (in: bacteria)
CGGAGAAAAAAACACGCGGTGTAACCGCTTTATCGAACAATTGTAACGGCTAATCATCGGTCATGTTGAGGAGGCTTAGGGATTGCCCACAGGACGGGCGATTTAAACCGCAGCGGCCCGCCGTATAGATGAGGTTTTCTCTCTTTGGCGATCATTATCGGCCATGTCGTCGATATCCACCTGCAGGGCCCTTGCCATGGCCTCCAGGAAACGGCCCGTCCCTGCCGCGCATTTGTCGTTCATCGCAAAATCAACGACATTGCCTTCCTTCCCGAGGAAGATCGCCTTGCTGTCCTGTCCCCCGATATCAATACCGAGATAATATCATGATTGCCCTCAATATGTTACTTCCAGAGCGGCTCTCTGGTATCCAGCATCTCCATGAACGCTTCCAGTCGTGTGCGGAGCTGTCCTTCCGTAAATTTTCGCGAATCAACGCAGTCCACTTCGAGGTTCAGCACCGGAACGCCGATTTCCTTGAGTCCGTTTTCCATGAGCCCCCTCGCGCCCGTGCCCTGGCGGCATCCCCAGTTGCATGGATTGACCGCCCCGTCGATCCTGTATTCACGGGCAAGCTTTTTCAGATGCTCGATCCGCTTTTCAATGGTTCCGTTAAAGGGGATGGAGATCGATCTTCGGGCGAATCCCTCAAAGGGATTTTCAGGATCGATCGGGTCCCAGGTGATATCGTTGAGTTCATCGATGATGATGGATGCGCCGTATTCCTCTTCCAGCATCTTTTCCAGCCCATGCCTGAACTGGATCCTGTTCTGTATCCAGAGCAGACGGAATTTCCCCTCGGATTTGCCGTAATCTCCGGCATCAATCCTTTTCCTGAACTCGTCCCGGTATGCCTCCGCGATGGTAATGGCCTGTTCACCACCGAGAAAGAGGGACATGACAATGCCGAAATTGCTCAAGTCCCTGCTTGCGGCAGGTGAGGGCATATGTCCGGCGAGTTCGAAGATCTCCTTCATGATCTCGCTTGTGCGGTTTGAATTTTCCACGCTTTTACGGAGTGCAACGTCGTCCAGTTTCCTGCCGGTGATACGCGACGCGAATGCAACCATCTCCCTCATCTGGTTGGCGAGAAATCGAACGTTGCCGGCCGAATCATCCTGCGGTATGTGCAGTACGAAGAGTTCCCTGCCGAAGCGGTGGGCGAGGTTTTCCAGGACGGCCAGTCCGCCGCTGCAAGGATTTGTTGTTCCGATCAGAAATTCCGGCACCGGCATCATCCCTTTTATGGCTGCGCCGCTCACGGAACGGTGATAACTGCACGCATCGGAGGAATATCCTGTATGGTCCGTCTCTTCGATAAAAGAGCCGACAACGCCGGTTGTAGCGAGCATGGCCCCGATGAATTCCACGAAGCAGGATGTCACGCCCATGGCATTGAGCAGGTCGAAGGGGGCCGTGATGCCGCACCAGGCGATGGAATCGGTCCCCGAATAGAGCTTCTTCCCGAGGCGGGCGAGTTCAAGGGTATAGAGCTTTCGGTGGCTCGAATTTCCGCCGCTGATCGCCTTTTGAATACCCGCTTCCAGATCGGTAAAATACTCTTTCATCATTGTCGTCACCTCATCATCTCCACAAAGGCCTCTATCCTCGTTCTATGTTGACCGATGGACCGGAGCGTGCAATCACCCTCGAGAAGAAGAAAGGGAATACCCTCCCTCCTCAGGGATTCCCGGACGCCGGGCAGGCGGGCGATATAGGGATCGCAGAATTTTGCCGTGTAACCGATGACGCCCCTGGCTCCCGCTTTGACGGCCCCCGCGGCAACGTCGCCGCCCAGGCTTCCGGGCCGCTCCGCGCTGAATGTCCTTGCGCAGGGCGGCCGTCCGAGGATGCCGCGCGCCATGTTCAGGAGGATGTCGCCGCCCCCGGGTTCGATGGCCGTAAACAGACGGGAACCGGTGCAAAGATCGTCCGACACGATATGCGCGCCGCACGATTCGAAGAGCGTGAAAGCCTCCGGCTCGGGAAGTACATTCCCGAAAAGATAGACGGGGACGCCGGGTTCGCCTTTTTTTGTGTCGGCGACCTCATCCAGGATCGCTTCCAGAAACGCGATGGCCTCTTCGGGGGAGGCGATGGAGGCCCTGTTATAGGCTTCCTGAAGCGCGGCGGAATCGCCCTTGAGCTCCGATCGCCTCGATTTTTCCCGCAATGCCGTGAAAAGAGAGGCAACGCGGTTGTACAGGCCGATGCTTCCGGCAAGGGAAGCGTCGTCGATCGCCGTGCCACCCCACTGCTCGATGGTCCGTGATAGGCGCTCCAGCTCATCGCGGAAAAATCCGATCGACGCATTCGTGGAGACAGAGGGAAGATCGATGAGGACGATATTCATGTCGGTCTTGACCGCCTTCCAGGCGTCATAGAGACGGCGCATTGAATCACAGCTGTTCATGAAGACCATCCCCTTCAGGTCGGGGATCATGCCGCTCATTGCCCGATCCAGCACGCGTTTGACATGGGGGCAGAGATTGTCGTGCAGCAGGCGGCCCGCCTGGTCGGGGCAGTCGACATTCGGCAGGACCCTGTACGACTCAAACCCAGCCGCGCGGATGAGCGGCAGCGGGGTATAAGCGCAGGCAAACCCGATCACTCCTTTATTCACGCTCATGATCTCTTTCCCCGATCCGCTACCCGTATTTCCATGGCAATTTGGCCCCAGCCGCCGCACTTCACCCCGACATCGAAGCAGCTTGTTCGCTTGAACCGCATCTCATTGGGATCGACACCGGCATAGAACAGTTCCTGAGCCCCGAAAAT
>PNOO01000301.1 GCA_013824905.1 Syntrophus sp. (in: bacteria)
GAAGGCCGCTCCGTATGGAACAAAAAATCCTGGATGACCAGAAAAAACAATGGCAAGACACCTTCTTGGAGATACCGGAGATCTTCGGCTCGGAGGGCAGTACTCCTGCGTACAAGGCGGCAGCACTGTTTAAGAAGGAAGACCGGACCAAAATCCTTGAATTGGGATGCGGACAAGGACGAGACACGATGCATTTCGCCCGGAACGGGTTGAAGGTTTACGCACTGGATTACAGCGCCCAAGGGCTTGCAGCCATCGATAAGAAAGCTCGGGAGCTGAGGTTATCGCGCCGGATTGTCACCAAAGTCCACGATGTGAGAACTCCCCTTCCCTTTGCCGATGAGACGTTTGATGCCTGCTATTCCCACATGCTGTACTGCATGGCACTCACGACATTGGAGATCGAGTTTTTGTCAAATGAGATAAGGCGCGTACTCAAGCCGGCAGGACTGAATCTCTATACGGTCCGCAATACAACGGACGCATATTGCCGGACGGGAATCCATCGCGGAGAGGACTTGTGGGAAATCGATGGAGGATTTATCGTCCATTTTTTCAGTAGGGAGAAAGTTGAACGGCTGACCGAGGGATATGAGATCATTGCGATTGAGGCGTTTGAGGAGGGGGAACTTTTCAAGAAGCTTTACGCCGTCACATTACGGAAAATCCGGTAAATAAAAAAGACAGCTTTCACCCGCCATACGCTCCCGATAAGGTATTACCCGTTTGCATGAAAGCGTTCGCCGACGGATTTTGAAAACTCTGCAAGAGGGCGACCCATAATAGTTGAAAAATGATGCACTTCCATTACTCCCGGCCGAAACTGAGAAAAGATCATCTCAACCTGCCGTGTCGTGAGAAGCCGATCTGCTCGACTCGAAAAGAGGCTTAAAAAATGTTTGGCCGTTTATTGTTCACATCATTACCCGCCTTGTTTTCTCTGACACTTTTTTTGAGTGCCGGTCTGCTTTTTCTTGTCGAGCTGATGATTGCGAAGTTGATCCTCCCCCTGTTCGGAGGAACCCCTGCGGTCTGGAATACGTGCATGATGTTCTTCCAGGTGATGCTTCTGGCAGGTTACGGTTATGCCCACATCTCCGGCACGAAAGCAGGGTTAAACCGCCAGATTATCTTACATCTGGCAATCCTCCTTGCCGCCTGCATGGTCATTCCGATATCGATTCCACATCAGTGGGGACTTTCTGTTGAGGGGAATCCTATCGGGACCATACTTCTTATGCTTCTGGGCTCCGTAGGACTCCCTTTTTTGGTCCTCTCATCAACGGCGCCTTTGCTCCAGCAGTGGTTCGCCCGAACCGGCCATCCGTCGGCCAATGATCCCTATTTCCTTTACAGCGCCAGTAACCTCGGCAGTATGCTGGCCCTGATCGGCTATCCGACCTGGATTGAACCTCATTTCAGACTTGCAGCGCAAAGCCGCTCATGGGCCGTCGGATATCTCATCGTCCTGACATTAACGGTCCTCTGTGCAGGCGTTACGAAGAAATACATGTCGATCTGCTTACCTGAAAGCAAAGGAAAGGAGACAAGTCCGGCCGGGCCGTGTTTGACCGATGATTCACACCTTACCTACAGGGAGCGGGGCCGGTGGATTCTCCTGGCTTTTGTGCCGTCGAGCCTGATGCTCGGGGTGACGACCTTCCTGAGCACGGACGTCGCCGCGATTCCGCTGTTCTGGATCATCCCGCTGTCACTCTACCTGCTTTCATTTATCATCGTCTTTGCCAGGGTTCCGATCATTGTCCACAACGCCATGGTGCTGATGATGCCGATCTCGATCGCAGCCCTGATATTTGTAAATTATTCTGATATCGACATCCCGAAATGGACCGTTTTTCTCTTCCATCTCGCGAATTTCTTTCTCTACTGTATGGTCTGCCATGGAGAGATTGCCAGGACAAGACCGGCGAAAGAACGGCTGACTGAATTTTATCTCTGGCTTGCTGTCGGCGGTATGCTCGGCGGCATCTTCAATTCTCTCATCGCGCCCGTCATCTTCAATACCGTTCTAGAATATCCCCTGATTCTGATTCTCGGCGCCTTGCTCCTGCCGGTCGGGGATCGGAAAAGAGTATCCGGACTGAGAAACTGGAAGAGTCTGCTCATGTACCTCGGGGTCCCTCTCGTGCTTGTTCCGCTCACATACTGGTCGACGACAAACGGAGACCTGCGAGGCATAAACCTTTCCTGGCTTCCAGACCTCCTGCATGTCGCTTCGAAAACCTTCGAGACGTTCATTACCTATGGATTCCCTGCTCTGCTTTGTTATGGATTGGTCTTCCTGAAAAGGCCTTTTCTCTTCGGCATCGGGATTGCCGCTCTGCTGCTCACCGTCGTTGTGTCAAAAGACTTGAAGCGGGATATTGTTCATCGGGAGAGAAGCTTCTTCGGCGTACTGACGGTCACAAGGGATCATAACGGCGCTTTTATGAATCTTTCCCACGGTACGACGTTGCACGGCAAGCAATGGCTTAATCCGGTCAACCGGAATGAACCTGTTTCCTACTACCATCGAAAAGGGCCGGTCGGGCAGGTTTTTTCGGTATTCAAGGGGGAAAAGAGAAAAAAGCGCATTGCCGTCACCGGCCTCGGCACCGGAAGCATTGCCGCTTATGCAGGACCCGGTCAAGAAATCGACTTCTATGAGATCGACCCGGCGGTAAAAAAGATATCGACCCATCCTGCTTTTTTTTCCTTTTTGAGTGATTGCAAGGCTCAGTGGAGGGTCATCCTGGGGGACGCCCG
>PNOO01000302.1 GCA_013824905.1 Syntrophus sp. (in: bacteria)
CCATCCAGAGGGAGCTGGCCAGGCAGAGCTATGCGATCCAGAAGAGGATCAGTTCGGGGGAGAAGGTCCTGGTCGGGGTGAACAAGTTCAAGGTGAAGGAGGAGGAGAGGGACCTGGAGATCTACAAGACGGATCCTGAAACCATCAACCGTCAGCTTCAGCGGCTCAAGGCCGTGAAGGCAGGCCGAGACCAGGGAAAGGTGGAAGGCGCCTTACAGCAACTGGAAGCGGCCGCCGGCCGCGGCGACAATATCATTCCTTATCTGTTTGAGCCGCTCACGGAAAAGGCGACCGTAGGGGAGATCATCGATACCCTGAAGAAGGTGTACGGGACATTCAAAGAACCGACGACGGTGTAGATACGATTCGAGGAGGGTTTCATGGAAACGAAGAAGACCATTCGTGTACTGATAGCCAAGATCGGCCTGGACGGTCATGATGTCGGCGCGAAGGTGCTGATCTTTTGGCTGAGGGACCAGGGGATGGAAGTGATATATACCGGTCTGCGCCAGAGTGTGGAGCAGGTGGTGGAGGTGGCCATCCAGGAGGCGGTGGATGTCATCGGGGTGAGCATCCTTTCCGGCTCGCATGTTTCCATTGCGCGGAAGTTGATCAAAAGGATCCGTGAGCGGGAGCTGGAGGACGTCCTGGTGCTCTTCGGGGGGACCATCCCGAAGGACGACGTTGCGGTGTTGAAGGAGATCGGAGTTCAGGGTGTCTTTCCTTCTCACGCCAAGCTCGAGGAGATTTCGACATTCATCAAGGAAAGTGTGAATCATCCGGGGGAGTAAAATGGGCGATATCCGTGAACGGATAAGACATCTGGGATCTCTCGATAAGATCATAACGGCCGACGCGGCGGCGGCTCTCTTCCGGGACGGGATGAAGGTTGCGACCTCGGGAAACCCCTTGATGGGCTATCCGAGGGCGACGTTTCGGGCCCTGTCGGAGAGGATCAAAAAAGAGGGCGGGATCAAGATCGATCTGCTGTGCGCGGGGCCTTTGGGTTCTGAAGTGGAAGACGTCCTCGCCGATGTGGGGGGGATCAGGACGAGGATCGGGGCCATCGGCGGGGAGAAACTCCGGGGGGCGATCAACCGGGGAGAGGTGAAATTTATTGAAGGCAAAGGGGGACAGCTGCCGCTGCAGGTCAAAAGGGGTTGGTATGGTCCTGTGGACATGGCCGTTGTCGAGGCGGTCGGGTTGACCGAAGAGGGGCATATCATCCCGTCGACGGCTGTCTATGATTCGCCCGAGTGGCTGGAGGCGGCCTCGGCAGTGATCGTCGAAATCAACCTGAACCGCCCGCTGGGGTTGGAGGGGTTGCATGATGTCTGTCAGAGGGGCGCCGATCCCATCCCGGTTGTCGGCAATCCCCTCAAGAGGATCGGAGTGCCCTATTTTTCCGTAGATCCGATGAAGATCATCGGGATTGTTGTGTCCGATCTGGCTGACAAGCCGTCCGGCGAGGGGAAACCGGACCGGATGGGCGATGAGATCGGCCTGCATCTCGTCGATTTTTTCCACAGGGAGGTGGCCGCCGGCCGTCTGAGGGAGCCCTTGCCGCCGATCGAGCTGGGGGTGGGGGAACTCGCCGGTCACGTCATGAGGAAGATCGGAGCGAGCGATTTCACGAATTTTCGGTTTCACCTTCCGGCCATCACCGATCCGGTCCTGGAGATCGTCGAGGCGGGCAAGGTGGAGTGGGTCTCCGGGATGGCCCTGAGACTCACCCCGGGGGCGTGGGGAAGATTCCTCAAGGATCTGGAGCGATATAAAAAATGTATGGTCCTGCGTCCCGTGACGATCTGCAACTCGCCGGAGGTCATCCAGCGATTCGGTGTGATCGCGATCAACGGGTGCCTGGAGATGGATATCCAGGGGCAGGTGAACTCGAGCCACGTTCTGGGAGCGAAGATCCTGACCGGCATCGCCGGCTCTTATGATTTTTCCCGGAACGGGCTTTACTCGATTTTTGTCGGCCCTTCGACAGCCAAAGGGGGGAAGATCTCGGCAATTGTCCCGATGGTCTCCCATGTGGACCACACGGAGCACGACGTGGATATCCTCGTGACGGAACAGGGGCTGGCCGATCTTCGGGGCCTGGATCCCCGCGAGAAGGCGGAGACGATCATCCGTCAATGCGCGCATCCCGATTTCAGGGAGATGCTGTCGGACTATCTGGAGAGGGCAAAAAAAGAACCGGGGCATATCCCCGTCCTTATGGAGGAAGCCGGTTCGTTTCATGCGAAGCTCAGACAGACGGGGAGCATGAAGAAGTAGGTTTCTGTATGAATGGGAAGGAGAAAAAACCCATGGAGGATCCTAGGGAGAGACTGGTCACATCGATCTCGACGGAAGAACTGGAGAGGAGATGGAAGGCAGCCCGTGAATGGATGAAGGAGGAAGGTGTCGACTACCTGCTCATGCGAAACGATGAGGAGTATTTCGGCGGGTATGTGAAGTGGTTTACCGACATCCCGGCACGGCACAGCTATCCCTTCACGGTCATCTTTCCCCGGGATGACGGGATGACTACCATCACCAGCAGTCCCTCTGCCGAGCCGGGACCCAAGGCATGGGCCTTGCGTGGCGTAAAACAGAGATTAGGGGCGCCCTACTATCCTGCCCTGAATTACACCAGTATCTATGACGCCGAATTGGCGGTCGGGGTCCTGAAGGAAAAGGTCGGGGGGACCGTGGGTGTTGTGGGAAGATCGTTCTTCCATGTACCCTTTTATGAGTATG
>PNOO01000303.1 GCA_013824905.1 Syntrophus sp. (in: bacteria)
TCCGGCCCGAGGAGGCCCTTGTCGATATCCGCGTCCTGAGAGCCCTGACCGAGCCCCTGGAGGCCGTCAAGAGGCGGGCGAAGCGTCTGGCGGCCCTCCTTAGGCGCACCCTGCCGGAAGGGCCGGCCATTTCTCTTATAGAAGGCGTATCGATGGCCGGCGGGGGATCGCTTCCCACACAGGAGATTCCCACCGTCCTGATCGGCATCTGTACGAAATCATTGTCCGCGGCCGCTTTGGAGAAAGGTCTCCGAAAATGGAAAACGCCGATCATCGTCCGGGTTGCCGACGATCAGGTCCTGCTGGATTTAAGAACGCTGGATGCGGAGGAGAGTCGTGAAATCTGCGACGCCATCCGCGCGATGGCGACGGACGGAGCGGAGGGATGATGACGGACGTCAAGACAAGCGACGAAGAGAGGCATCATCGTTTTCTCGTCGCCCCCGGGGAGGAGGGACTCCGCCTCGACCTCTTTCTTTCCGGAAAGGAGCCGGGCCTCTCCCGGGCCCAGATCCAGCGGGCCGTCGCGGAGGGGAGGGTCCTGGTGAACGGCCGCCCGATCAAGGCCGGAAGGCGGGTGAAGGCGGCCGATACCGTCGCCATTCATATTCCGGAGGCAAAGCCCTCCGGGGTGATGCCCGAGGCGATTCCCCTGACGATTCTTTACGAGGATTCCTCTTTGCTGGTTGTCGACAAGCCGGCGGGGATGGTCGTCCACCCGGCGGCCGGCCATACGGGCGGCACGCTGGTGAACGCCCTCCTCCACCATTGCCGGGACCTTTCGGGGATCGGCGGCGTCCTTCGCCCGGGGATTGTTCACCGTCTCGACAAAGGGACTTCCGGCCTACTCGTGGTAGCCAAATCCGATGCGGCCCATTGGGGGCTGGCGGGACAGTTCAAGCGCCACGAAGTGAAAAAGACCTACCTGGCCCTTGTTTACGGGAATCCGCGGACCGACGGAGGGAGGATCGAGGCGGCCGTGGGAAGGCACCCGACGGATCGCAAGAAGATGTCGACGGCAAGCCGGCGGGGCCGGTCGGCGGTGACCCTCTGGCGTGTCAGGGAGCGTTTCGGCGTCGCCTCGCTTCTGGAGATCGATATCGAAACGGGAAGGACCCATCAGATCCGTGTCCATCTGACGGATCTCGGTCATCCCGTCGTAGGGGACCAGGTCTACGGAGGAGCGGGCAGAATCAGGAGTGTCGAGGACGCCGCCATAAGGGCAAGGATGAAGAGGCTGGACCGTCAGGCCCTCCATGCCCGGCATCTTTCCTTTACGCACCCGGTAACGGGAGAGGCGCTTCGGTTTTCCTCGCCCCCGCCGGAGGACATCGCCTCTCTCTGCACCTTCCTGAGAGAAAGGATTGAAAGGTAACGCATGTTCCGTTTTGCCCAAAGAGGCGCGATCGAATACCTGGAAGCAGAGGCGATCTCGGCGCTGGATTTCGTGACCCATGCCTTCTGCACCCGCTTAGGGGGGGTGAGCGAGGGGCCGTTCTCCGGCCTCAACACGGGTTTTCTCGTAGGCGACCGGGGCGAAGATGTCCGTCGGAACCTGGCCCTGATCGGCGAGGCCTTTGCGATCCCGTCGGAGCGTCTGGTCCTGATGGGGCAGGTCCATAGCGGCCGGATCGTTATTCTCGATGGGGACGCCCCCCCGCCCGGATCCATCCCCGAGTGCGACGGTTTGATCACGGATCGGCCGGAGGTGGCCCTGGGAATCAGGACGGCTGACTGTATCCCGCTCCTCTTCGTGGACCGCGTCCGCCGGATCATCGGAGTCGCCCATGCGGGCTGGCGGGGCACGGCCCTGCGTATCGCATCGAGGATGGTTGACCTCTTCGAGAAACGCTTTTCCTCCCGGGTGGAGGATATCATGATTGCCGTGGGACCGGCGATCGGTGTCTGCTGCTACCAGGTCGATGGCCCGGTCTATTCTGCCTTCTCCTTATGGCTGGGGGTGGAGAGTTTTCTCCACCCCTGCCCGGAGGCCGGCCGGTGGATGCTTGATCTCGCCTCAGCCAACCGCATCGAGCTGACGGAGCGGGGGGCGCCCGCCGGGAATGTCCTCTCGGCCGGCCACTGCACCGCTTGTCGGCGGGAGATCTTCTTTTCGCATCGGGCAAGCCTCGGCTGTACGGGCAGGCAGCTCAACTTTATAATGCTCAGGGACGGCGGCTGCTGAAAAAATGCTTGACATCACGGATCTGTTTGGTATAGATAACTATCAAAATTCAGAAAGGCGTATGCTAAGTCCTTCCTACTTGGATTAATTCCAGAGACCAAATGAGCAACCCAAAAAATCCGTGATCTTCTTATATATGCCGTTATACCATAAAATCTGTAGTCATTTTTGATGGATCAGGCAAGCTGAAGGCGGAAGCGTTTTCTGTATACGCGGCGTCTGCCCGTATCGGCGAATGCGAATCTAATATAAAGGTGCAATGATGAACATAGAAGATATCAAGCGACAACCGATCAGTGAACTGGCAAAATTGGCCAAGGAGCTGGAAGTTGCCGGCGCCAGCGGCATGAGAAGACAGGACCTGATTTTCTCCATCCTGCAGGCAGAGGCCGAGAAAAACGGCATCATCTCCGGCTCCGGCGTCCTGGAGATCCTCCCGGACGGTTTCGGATTCCTCCGCGCGGTCGATTACAACTACCTCCCCAGCCCGGACGACATCTACATCTCCCCTTCGCAGATCCGCCGTTTCAGCCTGAGGAC
>PNOO01000304.1 GCA_013824905.1 Syntrophus sp. (in: bacteria)
CCTCTCCCATCTTGTATGATATCCCCGTGTAGAAGAGAATCCGCTCCGAAACCGTCGTCTTGCCGGCATCGATATGGGCGACGATTCCGATATTCCGCGTGCGTGACAATTTGGATTTGGAGGCCATAGAGATTCACCGCGGGATAACGCCCGTCATCCTTCCTTTTGCGGCACCGGCGGCGCGATCAGTTCCCGGTTTATGGTAAAGGGATTCTTAAGACCGATATGCCCTTTGAGTGATTCCCGTTCCTTGCCTCCGATAAGGATCTTTACTTTTTTGATCGCCGGCATATTGACGGTCAGGGTGTTGGTCAGGGAATAGATCGTGGCCATTTCTGCGGTGCTTCCCCCGGGGTGGTTTGCCACCAGAGACTCGCTGAAATTGACCAGGAGAGTATCGCCTCCCGCCATCTTGACGCCCTCGAGTTCGGCGTTCTCCGGAAAAGTATTGACCAGCCCCGTTTTCGAGCCGGACAGGAGGGCCTTGACCATTTCCTGCGCCAGCTCTTCCGGTCCGTTTTCCTTGGGTATAAACCGCTTCTCAGGAATAAGAAAGCGCTCATTGGCATCGGAAAAAAAGAGGGTCACTTCCAGCTTATCCCTTTTCTTCGCCGCCGAGTATTTTCCAGTGGCTGGAGGATAGATATAATCGAACAGGGTGATGAAGAAGATGGCCAGAAAGACCACCAACACCGCGATGATTGCCGAAAGCAGCAGAAACCGCCGATTCTTCCTTGTTTTTTTATGTTTGACCTCATCGGTCCGCCTTTGCTTTTTCGTTGCCATTATCCATCCTTCCCGTTTTAGAACTGCGGCAATCTAGAGTATATTCGCGGTAGTGTCAAGCACCTGTTACTCCGCCACCGGTTCGTGATTGCCGTTGACCCACCAGTCACTCTTGTCCTTGAACCACCAGTTCGCGGAGTCCGTATCGAGGATGCTCCTGGCCAGTTTCCGGGCGTTCTCGGTGGCGAGACGCCGGACGGCAAAACGGATCCACTCCTGGCTGTATTTGTTTCCCAGATCCCCGCATTCCTTCAACTGAAGAATCAGAGCAAGCTGATCGGCATCACGGGCCAGCAGGGATTCCCTCGTTTCCTTTCCGTTGAACTCCTCTAGCGCCGATTCGATCTCACCTCCGAAGGAGAGAGGCTCGGCAAGCTCCCGAATCGCCTTTTTCTCATCTATCGCGACGTACTTCTTGTTCATATAATTCATATCGCCGGTTCGAGCCTCGGGCAGATCATGAAACAGGCAAAGCCGCAGGACCGTGAGCTCGTTTACCGCGGGCTCCAACTTGCAAAGGACGTACCCGATGTACAGCGTCTGCAGGACATGTTCGGCCACCGACTCGCAGCCGGAACCTAAAAACTGGAAACCACTCCGGGGCGTCTTTTTCAGCATCCCGACTTCGAACAGAAAATCCGCTAAATCACGCATTTATTCAAATACCCATCAACAGTTATCATCGCTCCTATTCCCTTTTGAGGATTCGGATCCGGTTTGCCATCATCTCGGAAATCTTTCTCACCTGCATCTGGAGAGCGGCAATCCCCTCCGGCTTCATCGCCGCCACTTTGTCTACCTGTTCCTTCCAGTATTCCAGGATACCGATCTCGCTTTCCTTCAGTTTGCGATCCAACCGCGTCTGGATCTCCTTCAGCAGCGCCGCCTGGTGATCATTTTCCGCCATCCCTCCTCCTTACCGCCGCCCTTCTGCGTTCGCATATTTGGACGATGTATATATCACTATATCCCGGTCTTGCAACCATGAAAACATGCTTCCATCTATAAGCAGGCAGGATTCATCGACGAATAGATATCTGCACCACGGAACGACAAAGCAAAATTCGTCTCCGGGAGAGGGTGTCTCTCATAACCTGCTGGACATTTCCGCTAGTCTGTCATAGAAGTTGACAAAATCATGGGAGGGAACGGCCATGTCGCTCGATTTCGAATTTACACCGGAACAGAAAATGATTGAAGAAAGCGTCTGGCGCTGGGCGTCCGGTTGGCTGGAACCGCAGATGGAGGAGCTCTACGAGAAGGATCAGATGCCCCCGGACCTCTTTCGGGAATTGGGTAAACTCGGCATCAACGGCATTGTCTTCGAAGAAGAATACGGCGGGACGGGCCTCGGTTACGTGGAAACCCTCCTTGTCTATGAAACCATCGGCCGGGTGAGCAATGCCCTGGCGATGACCGTAGGCGCCAGCCAGACCCTCTGCTTCGACAACTTCCGGAGGAACGCCCTGGAAGAACAGAAGATGACTATCCTCCCCAAGGCATGCAGCGGCGAGTACATCGGCTGCTTGGGGATCACCGAACCCAACGCCGGTTCCGATGCGATGGGAATGACGACCCGCGCCGAGAAGGTCGGAAACCGTTACGTCATCAACGGCAGCAAAACCTTTATCACCAACGGCACCGTCGCTGATTTCATGCTTTTTTACGCCAAGACCAGCCCGACCCGCGGGGCGCACGGAATCTCCGCCTTCTATTTCCTCACCGACGGCGTAAAGGGGTTCCACCGGGAGAAGATCAAGAAATGGGGCATGAGGTGCTCACCGACCGCCCTGATCACCTTCGAGGACATGGAACTGCCCGAAGAAAATCTCATCGGCGGGCTCAACCGGGGCGGGGCGATCCTGACCAACGGCCTCTGCACCGAGCGGATCACCCTGAGCGGCTGCTGTCTCGGCTCGCAGCGCGCCTGTCT
>PNOO01000305.1 GCA_013824905.1 Syntrophus sp. (in: bacteria)
AGACCACCCCTTTGCCCAACAGGGACCATTCAGGTTGACAACTATACATCATGGCATCATGATGTATATCGGAGGTGCCAATGAAACGAACTCAAATTTACATCGACCCGGCCCGCCACGATTTCCTCGAGAGCATGGCTTTCGTCTTGAGCCGGCAGATGCACAAGCGCGTCACCATTTCCGAGGTCATCCGTTCGGCAATCGACCTGCTCCAGCAGCAGCACCGGTCCACCGAATCAGAAACCGATCTCATCTTACGAAACGATCTGCTCATGACGGGCCTCAAGAAGGCGCGCGGCCAAAAGAAGCTGCTGACTCATAAAGACGTCTTCGGGCGGAAATGAAATACACCGCTCGATACAAACCTGAATTTCTCGAGGATATGACCACCTACGCCTCGA
The DNA here is from genome assembly GCA_013824905.1 of Syntrophus sp. (in: bacteria). Classification (GTDB taxonomy): domain Bacteria; phylum Desulfobacterota; class Syntrophia; order Syntrophales; family UBA5619; genus JAKAFS01. The sequence continues at coordinate 402 of PNOO01000305.1, forward strand.
TGAAAGCGCGCATCGAGAAGAAGGTCCTGGCGATCCTCGACGCGCCGTATCACAACACCGAACCGCTTGAGAAGCGACCAGGCCATGACTTGCGCGGCATTCGTAGCAAGCGCATAGACCGCAATTTCCGCATCCTCTTCACTATCTGCGAGGAGTGCCGCCGGTTGTTTCCGGACAAAGGTAAGGCCTGCCGTTACTGCGACCCCAAGCTGCCCGCCGGCTGCATCATCTTCTTCACGGTCAAACCACATAAAGTCGTTTACCTCGAAGACAAGCCTATTTCCTGACTTTTCCCCGGGGGTCGTGAGGGTTCGATTTCTTCCCTTGCTTCGTCGCAGCGATGCCATCGAGAAACCGCTTCTTGATCACTTCCCGATCGGCGGCGTCGCTCTCGATGCCCCAGATCGTTGCCACTTTGCGGCCCCCGTCCGAGGCTTGTTCGCTATACAAGCGCTGATCCTTCACTTCGTTCTCGAGCCAGTCGCGGGCCTTCGTGACCTGGCCCATCGTCGCCGGCTTCAACGGCGTAATCTTGTCGCCTTTCATCTCGTATCGCACCACCGGATACCGCGAGAACCCAACGACGTCATCGGCGAAGATACTCGGGTCGACCAACTTCACTTGGGTGCAATCCCAAAAAAAGGTACTTTGTCTCTCCGTCTGCCATCTTGTACGTGGGCAAGCCGTAAAATATACTGGGGGAACATCTATGTGGAGGGTAGCAATGGAGATTCAACTTCCTCACGGTGTTCCTTCCTCTTCGGCCGGTATTGTAGCGGCATTTGAACGGCTAATCGACGAGTATCATGAGCGCTGGTGCAGCCAATTGGTGCAGAGCGCTGCGGTGTTCCCACAGGCCGAGATGGCCGTTCGGCAACTTTCAACCCAGGTTGAAGGATGGCTGCTGGTGCGTCTTCTTGCCGCTCCCCAGGTGAAAGATGCTATCGGCAGACAAGGCGAACTCTTGCGGCAAGAGCGCCAGATGCGCCAAGGTAATCTGGTTACACGAGCGGTGCGCTTGTTGTGCGGCATGGTTGTCTTCATCCGTTGCTGGTATGCTGCCCCATCGCGGTCCGTCCGTGCTGGAAGGCCACGGAAACAGGGGCGGCGGGGAAAGGAAGGAAGCGGTTTGTATCCTGAATTGGCTGTCCTTGGGATTCACGAAGGAATCTCTCTCGCTCTACGAAGCGAGGCTACTCGACAAGTTGTTCTTCTTCCCTCGTTGGAACAAGCGAGGAAGGAACTGGAGCGACGAGGTGTCAGTCTGGGAAGCAAGCAACTGTATCGGATCATCCATGAGACGGGAGGTTTTGTCCAAGCACAGCGTGCAGCATGGGTGAGTGCATGGCGAGCTGGATCTTTGAAAATGGGCTCGGAGCTTGCAGGCAAGCGTGTGGGGGTGGCCGTTGATGGCGGGAGAGCCAGGATTAGAGAGCATTCCCCGCAAGGACGGAAGACCAAATCCGGGCGCCGCCGATACAAGACGCCGTGGAAAGAACCGAAGCTGCTCATTATTTACGTCATCGACGAGCGTGGTCGCATGGACCCTGAGTTTCCCCCTTTCATTGACGGCACCATGGAGGGACCGGATGCACTGATGGAACTGGTAGCAATGCATCTGCACCGCTTAGGCGCATCGCTAGCGCGAGAAGGGGTTTTTCTTGGGGATGGTGCGGACTGGATCTGGGCTCGAGTACCTTGGGTGAAGGCCAAGGTCGGCCTCATCACGGACTCCTGGCATGCGGTTGTCGACTTCTATCACGTCATGGAGCACGTTTCGGTAGCCTTGGACGCGGAATATGCCGCGCAGCCAACAGTGAAGAAACGGCAACGGAAGATCTTGAAGACCATGCTCAAGCGCGGTCAGATAGACGAGGTCATTCGCTACCTTCGGCAACTTCGCACGCCCACGCAGGCCGCGAACGAAGAAAACAACGTGGCCTACTTCGAACGTCGACGACTCCTTCTCGGATACGCAAAACTGCTCAAAAGGCGACTTCCGATAGGTTCCGGTGCAGTCGAAAGCGCAATTCGGCGAGTCATCAATCAGCGTTTGAAAGCCCCGGGCACATTCTGGAACATTGAGTCCATCGAACCTATGCTGTACATGCGGGCACAAGCACTGACCTCCCGATGGGACGAAATGATGATCCAGATACAAAACATCGCGGCATATGAACGACACCGAGACATCCATATCGATCCGACACCACCATGTCCCAAAACCGGCCACAGTCTGCTCATCCCTTCCAATCCAGTGGTTCAGCGTGCCGCTGCATGACCTTTTTTCGGGATTGCA
>PNOO01000306.1 GCA_013824905.1 Syntrophus sp. (in: bacteria)
CAGGGTCAACTGGAAAAGGCTCAAACTGATCGTTTGCGGGGCCGACACCCTGCATAAATCAACCATCGACGCCTGGGAAAAGCGGACCGGATCTATAATCTATGAGGGTTACGGGATGACGGAAACCACGGCCGTCAGCCACAGCACCCCCCTTAACCGGCGCAAAAAGGGTTTTTTCGGGGTGCCCATTCCGAATGTCAAAGCCGCCATCATTGATCCGGATGGGCCGGAATTTATCCCGGTGGGAGAGGTGGGCGAAATGATCTTGTCCGGACCCAACATCATGCAGGGATACTGGAAAAGGCCGGAGAGCACCAATGAGGTGATGATGGAAATCGACGGAGAGACGTGGATGCGGACCGGGGACCTGGTCAGTATGGACGAAGACGGGTATTTCCATTTCTTCGACCGCAAGCGCGACCTGATCAAATACAAGGGGTATTCGGTCTTCGCCCGGCATGTGGAGGAAGTCCTCTATCAACACCCGCAGATCAAGGCCGCCGGCGTTGTCGGCGTGCCGGATCCCGCGGTCGGCAACCTGATCAAGGCCTATGTGGTCCTGGAAGGCGAGGCCAGGGGGAAGATCTCAGAAGAGGAGATCATCTGCTTCTGCAAAGAGAAACTGGCCCACTACAAGGTGCCCAAGATCGTTGAATTCAGGGGTGAGCTCCCCAAGACCGATGTGGGCAAGGTCTCCCGGCGGGAGCTCAGAGAAGAGTGTGAGGAAGCCTGATATGGCCGTACCGTTTCTGGAAGTGGAATCTCTGACGAAAAGCTTTGGAGGACTCAAAGCGGTCGACAATATCCGCTTCCGCATGGAGCAAAAGGAGGTCCTGGGCCTCATCGGACCCAACGGGGCGGGCAAGACCACCTTGCTCCGTCTGCTCACCGGGATACTAAGGCCGGATTCGGGAAGCGTTCGCTTTAAAGGAAAACAGATCATCGGCCTGAAGACCTGGGACATCGTCAACCTGGGCGTCGCCTGCACCTTTCAGAACATGAGGCCTTTTCGTCGGCTGCCCATCATCGCCAATGTGATGGTCTCTTGTCTTTCCCCCCGGTCGATGAAACGGGGAGAGTGGGTGAAGGTCGTGGAGGCCAAGGCCATGGATGCTCTGGAATTCGCCGGCATCTCGGATATGGCCCTGGAAAAGGCGTCCACCCTGTCCCAGGGCGACTTGAAGCGACTGGAAGTCGCCCGGGCCGTGGCAACGGAGCCCGATCTGCTCCTTTTGGACGAGCCTTTCGGCGGACTCAGCCCGGCCGAGACGGACCTGATGGCGAAATCGATCCGGAGGCTTCATAAGGGCGGGCGCTTCGGCCGCCTGCACAGTGAAGGCCCGGCGATGATTATCGTAGAGCACAAGCTGCAGCAGTTGATGAAGATTGTCGATCGGATCATTGTCCTGAATTTCGGGACCCTCCTGGCCGAAGGGACGCCCGAAGAGGTGGTGAAGAACCCTCGAGTCATCGAGGCTTATCTGGGTCAAGAAGGAGGCCAATAACCGTGCTTTTGGAAGTCGCCCATTTAACCGTCCGCTACGAAAAGGCCGTCCTCATCAACGATCTTAGCCTGTGTGTCGATACGGGAGAGCTGGTCAGCCTGGTGGGTCCCAACGGGGCGGGAAAATCAACGACCCTGCGGGCCGTCAGCGGTCTGGTGGCCTGGGAAAGGGAGATCAAGCGCCGGTCCACTGCGGGAGATATCTTTCTGGAAGGGACCGTGACCTTCAACGGAGACCGGATCGATCGGATTCCAGCCCATGAAATCGTCCGGAGGGGGCTTATCCTTTGCCCTGAACGGAGAAGGCCGTTTCGGGAAATGACGGTGCTGGAAAATCTGTTGGCGGGAGCCTATCTCCAGAAAGACAAGGGGAAAAGCCGGGAGACCCTGGATAAGGTCTATCAAATGTTTCCGGTCCTGAGAGATCGCTCCCGTCAGATCTCGGGAACCCTCTCCGGAGGAGAACAGCAGATGCTGGCCATAGGCCGGGCCTTGATGTCCGAACCGAAACTGCTTTGCATCGACGAACCTTCCACCGGGCTGGCGCCCCTGTTACGGAAAGAGGTCTTTGAAAAAATCGTCGAGGTGAGAAATCTTGGGATCACTATTTTACTGGTGGAGCAGGAGGTCAGTACGGTATTTAAGCTGGCTTCACGCAACTATGTCCTTTCCTCGGGCAAGCTGATCGCCGAAGGGTCGGGAGAAGACCTCATGAAGGACGAAATTCTCCGCAAGACCTATCTGGGTCTGTAAAATAAATAGGGCGCTGTCCCTATTTATTCCTATTTATTCTATTTATTTCCGGGATCGAGGATGATCCGGCAGTCGGCGACCGTCGCCCTCTTCCCTCCCTCATGGACCAAAAGCAGTCCACTGTGCGGCAGCGACCTTTCCGGCGATGCCGGAGGATCAAGGTCAGAATTTCACCCTGAACCCTACCGACGCGTTGTGACTCTCAAACTTCAGCTCGGTCGCCGTAGACGTATTCCTGTTGAAGTTGCCCTTTGCAGTGCCAAAGTAGCGGTAGCCAAGGTCCAGAGAGAGTATCTTCGTGAAGGCGATCTCCAGACCGGCGCCGGCTTGGTAAGCGAAGACAGTGTCGTCGTCGGACCGGTACAATCTCTCGCGATATCCGGTATTCGTGTCTGTTCCGAAGGTATCGCTCAGGTACAGAGTGGCAAAACCGAC
>PNOO01000307.1 GCA_013824905.1 Syntrophus sp. (in: bacteria)
TTGTCAATGATCGGCATAATGGAGCCACCGATATTCGCCGTAATGGAGCCAGTGAAAAGGGTTGAAACAGGGTCTTTGGGCCCCCCTTTTATGCCGGCGATTTTACCTCCTTTCGAGGGTTGTTTTTCTGCTCTTTGACAACTTGTTTTTTATGTTCTTGCTCTGTTGGGGCACAGCGATAGCTCTTCCCATCCAGCACGACCTTGTAGGCGCCGTGACGGAGGCGGTCGATGGTAGCGGCTCCCAGGATGCGATTGGGAAAGGCATCGATCCATTCCGGGAGGTCCAGATTTGAGGTGACGATGGTGCTCCTGCGCTCGTAGCGTTCGGAGATCACCTCGTGGAAATCTTCATCCTGGATGCCGGTGAGCGGCTTCAAGCCGAAGTCGTCGATCATCAAAAGATCGATTCCCGTGAGCCTGGCCAGTTGTCTCTCCAGACTGTTGGTGGCCCGGGCGGCGTTGATTTGGGACAGCATCCGGGCGGTGGTGGTAAACAGAACGTCATAGCCTTTACGGATGGCGCTGTGCCCGAGGGCTTGGGCGATGTGGCTTTTACCCGTTCCGCAGGGGCCGACGATCAAGACACAGACCTTTTCATTCATAAACCGGCAGGAGGCCAGCTCCGTGATCAGGGCGCGGTTGATGTTGGGGTTGAAGGTAAAGTCGAACTCCTCCAGGGTCTTCTGGTTGCGGAAGTTGGCCCGGCGGACCGCCGACTCCAGTCGCTTCTGGGTTCTCCGGGCGATCTCATCCTGGACAATGGTGGCCAGGAAGTCCATGTAGGAGAACTTCTCATCAATGGCCTGGCGGTTTCTCGATTCGATGGAATCCAGGATGCCGGACAATCGCAGCTGCTTGAGCATGGGGATCAGTTCTGGCATGGGGTTCATAATCCTTGCCTCCTTTCGCAATGCAACTGCATCTCGCCGGTCCGACGGAGGAAACGACCATCAATGGTGTAGACGGAAGAAAGCGGGATTCCGACCGATAGATCCGCTTGGAGGGGCGACTGATCCAAACCCTTCTCCAGGATGGTCTTGACCGTCTTGTATCGGGGATTATCAAAGTGCAGCGCCCGCGTGCAGGCAGATTCAAGACGTGCAGATCCGTACTTCTTTCCCAGACCGACAATCCCTTGTGCGGCGCGCAGATTATCCAGAACCTGGTCGCTGAAGAGCGTCTTGATCAGCCGATGGCAGTCCGAACCGATCGCCTCGGCTTGGCGCAGACACCACTGGGGGTCCTGGAGCTTGTAGGCAATCGCCTCCGGCGGCATATGTTCATCGACAGTGGAACGGGCGCCGGATCTCTTCAGTCGGGGATGAACGGCGACCAGCTTCAGGTTGTGATAAATCTTGACGGTGGCGTCCGTGGCCTTGAGCCACATCCCTTGATGGATCAGCTGAAACGGCGCCGAGTAGTATGCTTTCTCGAACTGGACATGGCAGTTGCCGTGAAGCTTCACCTGACACCAGGCGGCAACCTCCACAGGGACATCCGGCAAGGGCTTCAGCAGATGCTTTTCCGATTCGGTAAACAGCGTCAACGGTTTTTGTCTCGTGGTGCCATGGATGCGGTTTCCCGCAGTTTCCATCACCCATTGCCGCAACTGACCGTTGGCGTCGGCCAGCGTTCGAAACTGCCGCAGGGGAACGAAGCGATTTTTGACGTACTTTACGCCGGCCTCCACACGTCCTTTTTTCTGAGGATCACGCGGCGGACAGGGAGAGATCAAAAAACCGTATCCCTCCGCCAGTTCCCCGTAGGATCGTTGCACTTCCGGATCTCGAAAGCATGCCTTGGTGATGGCGCACTTGGGGTTGTCGATGATCGCCTTGGCAGGCACGCCATTGAAGAACTCGAAGGCCCTTCGATGGCAGGAAAGCCAGGTGGAAACCTTCTGATCCGTGACGATCTCGGCGTAAAGATGACGGCTGAAGCACAGGGTCATGACAAAAATCCAGGTTTTGAACGTCTTGCCGGTAAAGGCATCGGTGATGTCCGGTCCCTTGCCGAAATCCACCTGCGCCGCTTCGCCGGGGGCAAAATCCAGAATGCAGGTCGCTTTGGGCTGATGAAGCTTAAGTCTCTGCACCAGCCGGCAGACGGAAGAGTAGCTTCCCGTGAATCCGAACTGATCTACCAGGGCCTGGTGAATCGTGGTCATACAGACGTGCCCCTCAACCCACTTGCGAATCTGCTCTTCATACGAACGACTCAAAGACTGATGCGCGGGATTGACGTCTTGCTGCTTCTTCTCAAGTGCCTCTACCAGAACCTCATCGTCAGGAAGGGGCAGCCCTTTGTCGAGCCACCCCCGCTCTCCGGCGATGGCCCGAATCCGTCCGCATTTTATCCGGCCCATCAGCCTTGTCCGGGCGATGGTCCGGTCGCTTTCTCCCATGCGCATACGATGAATCACTTGGCGATACTCATACATCTCGAACCTCCTGTTGCTCATGGATACCCTCCCGGCGCTGTTTTTACCGGGAGTATATCGTGTTTGCTCACATGGTCCGAGACCCTTTTTAACCCTTTTGAGAAGATCTGCCGCTGGGCAGGGTGGCTCCATTACGGCGATAATCAACTGGCCTCATTACGGCGATCATGATGTGGTCCCATTGCGGCGATCATCGAATGGCCTCATTACGGCGATCACGTCTTGGCTCCATAGCACCGATCAGTAACA
>PNOO01000308.1 GCA_013824905.1 Syntrophus sp. (in: bacteria)
GGTATGACCCGTGAATTTGATCGTATCACCTACACTGATCTCTCCTTCCGTGATCTTGACCGCTGCGACGCTCGGTTTGGCAAAAAATTTCATGACTTCCCCGATTCTCTGTTCAGCCATAACCTCTCCTCCTTCCGCACGACGATGATTTAAACCCCTGCTGTGGTGAACACTTCTTTGGGAAACTATATCGCTTTTTATGAAAAAAACAAGGAGGGAAATGGCTGAAATGACAGAGGGCGGGTGACATACCCGCCCTCTGTAGGCGCCTACTTCTTGGAGGCCGGAGCCTTCTTCTTCACGCTCTCCGCCTCGGCATCACGGACGAATTCAATAATCGACATGGGGGCATTGTCACCCACACGATAGCCCGTCTTGACGATTCTCGTATAACCACCGGACCTGTCCCGATACCGGATCGACAATTCCCCGAACAGCTTTCCCACGACATCCCGTTCCCGGACAACTGCCGCAGCCTGTCTCCTGGCATGGAGATCCCCGCGCTTTCCGAGGCTGATCATCTTCTCCGCCACTTTCTTCAGCTCCTTGGCTTTCGTATCGGTCGTTTTTATCTTCTCGTGCTTCAGAAGAGAGGTCACCATCGTCCTGAGCATGGCCTTCCGATGGCTCGTCGATCTCCCCAGCTTGCTTCCAAATTTTCCCTGGCCCATCGAACATCATCCTTTCAATTCTATTCTTCTTCTGCCTGAGAAGCCGCTCCCGTTTTTTCCGCCTTGTTCCACGGTGGAAAATCCAGCTTCATGCCGAAGCTCAATACCGACTCAGACAGAATCTCCTTGATTTCATTTAGCGACTTCCTGCCGAAGTTCTTGGTCTTGAGCATCTCCGCCTCTGTCTTCCCAACGAGCTCCCCAATCAAGTTGATACCGGCGTTTTTCAGACAATTTGCCGACCGGACGGAGAGTTCCAGATCATCGACATGCCGCAAAAGGATATCGTTCGGATCTTCCGGAAGGGGGGCGGCCTCGGGCGATTTCTCTCCTACCCCCACCTCGGGGAAATTGATGAAGACATCCAGCTGCTCCTTGATGATCTTGGCGGCGTAAGCCAGGGCGTCATCGGGGAGAACGCTCCCGTCCGTCCATATTTCCATAATCAGTTTGTCATAGTCCGCAACCTGCCCTACACGGGAATAGGTTACGGTATAATTGACCTTTTTGATCGGCGAAAAAATGGCATCGATATTGATCGATCCCTCGGGTTGCTCGGAATCCTTTTCCTTCTGTGCGGGTATATAGCCCTTGCCCATTTTGACCACCATCTCCGCCTTGAAGGTAGCCTCCCCGACCAGTGTCGCGATGTAGTGCTCCGGATTGAGGACCTCGACCGTCCCGTCGGCCACGATGTCTGCCGCGGTGATGACCCCCTCCTGCGAGGCATCGATATGGATGGTTCGCGGGCCGTCCTGATGAAGTTTCAGGCGCACCCCCTTGAGATTGAGAATGATATCGGTCACGTCTTCCTTGATCCCGGGGATCGTGGAAAACTCATGCAGCACCCCGTCAAACTTAACGGAAACAATAGCTGCCCCCTGAATGGAAGACAGAAGTATCCTTCTAAGAGCGTTTCCCAGAGTGGTGCCGAAGCCGCGTTCCAACGGCTGGCAGGTGAACTCCCCATAAGTACGGGTGTGGGTCGCCTCATCAATATCGATTCCTTTTGGTTGAATCAAACTGCGCCAGTTTCTCTGCATAATTCCTTTCCCTGCCCTTCGGATGTCTGGTTATTGGTCTACTTGGAATAAAGCTCAACGACCAGCTGTTCCCGTACCGGCATTGTCAATTCATCGCGGGTCGGAAGCGTCTTCAAAATGCCCCTGAAGTTTGTCTTGTCAATTTCGAGCCACTGAGGCACACCCCGCCGGGCAACGGTTCCCATGGCTTCGAGTATCCGCTCAACTTTTCTGCTTCCCTCTCTGACCTGCACCTCATCTCCAGGTTTGATCAAATAGGAAGGGATATTGACTGGTTTTCCACTGACCAGGAAGTGGTTATGCCTTACCAGCTGCCTTGCTTCCGTACGCGAATTGGCAAAGCCCATACGGAAGACCATATTGTCCAGCCTTCTCTCTAAAAAGATGAGGAGATTGCTTCCGGTAATCCCCTTCTGCCTATCCGCTTTTTCGAAATATCCCCGGAATTGCTTCTCCAGCAGACCGTACATCCTTTTTAGCTTCTGCTTCTCTCGCAACTGAACTCCATAATCGGAGAATTTCTTCCGGAGCTGCCCGTGATCTCCCGGTGCATAACCCCGTCTTTCAAAGGCGCACTTCTCACTGTAACACCTGTCCCCTTTGAGAAACAGCTTCAGACCCTCTCTCCGGCACAACCTGCACGTGGATTCTCTATACCTTGCCAAAAAAGCCTCCCTGATCGTTGATCAATGATCGATTAACCATTCACAATTATCAATTCACAGCACTCAATGGTCAACGGAGATTATTCTCCGCTCATTGAGCGCTGACATCGCTTAAACCCTTCTACGCTTGGGCGGACGGCACCCGTTATGGGGAATTGGCGTTACATCTCGAATGAGGCTGATCTTCAGCCCCGCCACCTGAAGGGATCTCAGCGCAGATTCACGACCGGAACCGGGACCCTTGACATAGACTTGAACCGCACGCACGCCATGTTCCTTGGCCTTCTTCACCGCATCC
>PNOO01000309.1 GCA_013824905.1 Syntrophus sp. (in: bacteria)
GGATGTCGTCTACAAGATGCTGAGCAGGTTCTATAAAGAACGCGACGGCCTCGCCAAGATCGATCCCGGCTTCACACCCATGGCCCGCGACTTCGTCGGCATGCAGGTGAACGGCATCAAAGCCAATCCGACCATTCCGGTTCATCCTGGTCTGGCAAAGTTCCTCAAAGAGCAAAAGGCCTGGAACGACAAGTGGAAGATCGCCGGTAAGTGATTGGAAAACGGGATTGCCGGGAGTAAACGGTGCTGCGACGGCACCGGTTACTCCCGGCCACCATGCCGATTTTCCAGATACATAGGCATGTGCGGCCTGCACCGGGCGGGCGCCGCGACTATGGACGGAGGATTCCTTCCGTTCACCGTTTTAGTATTTGCTGAGTTCCGTCATTATCTAATCGAGACTGCGGTCCGGAAGGCGGCAGACGCTTCGGGCCACAAAGGGGGGAAACCATGTTGAGTGACCAGTTAAAGCGCTACATCTCCATCAACAATCTGATCTTCGTCGTATCGATCAGTATGTTTATCTGGCTCGTCTGGTACTTCTACACCGGCTACGGCGGTCCGACCGAACTCGTCGCATACTTGGTGCCGATCTGCCTTATTCTGCAGATTCTGCACATGCACAACAACGGTTATATCTACAAGCGACTGCCGCCGATCGCGAATCACCTCATCGTTATTCTCTACATCGGCATCTGTCTTTACGCGTTCATTCATTTTCTGTTGGAGTACGAGCAGATCGCGATCTGGCGGCAGGGATCCTATACCCGTCAGGATTTCATCGCGGGTCTGCTGATTTTGGTGGTGGTGATGGAGCTCGCGAGGAAGGTCCATACCGAGCTCTTCTGGATGAACGTGGGTCTGATCATCTACACGCTCTGGGGCTATCTGAGCCCGATCGACTTCTTCTGGCATCCGGGGACCTCCTTCTACCGGGTGGTCACCTCGAGCACGGTCGAACTCTCGACGGGCATTTACGGGCAATACGCACAGATCGCTCTGACGACGATCGCGGCCTTTTTGCTCCTGGCTGCGGCGGCGCGCGGCTTCGATGCGCAGGGGGCGATGGTCAGCTTCATGCGGCGGATCGCCGGAAAGTCGCGGCGCACAATCCCGCAGACGGCCGTGCTCGCCTCCTCCTCGGTCGGCCTGATCAGCGGCAGCGGCGCGGCCAATGCCTCGGTGGTCGGCGCCTTCACGATCCCGCTGATGATACGCTATGGCGTGCCGAGAGAGTTTGCCGCAGCGGTCGAGACCGCGGCTTCGATGGGGGGGCTCATCATGCCGCCGGTGATGGCGGTCGCCGGTTTCGTGATGGCGGAATTCCTCGGTGTTCCCTACTGGGACGTGGTGCTCCGCGGCTTTTCCCTTGCCTTCATCTACTACGCCACCCTCTCCCTCTCCATCTATCTGATGAGCGTGCGGCTGATGCCGCCCGAGCCGATCGATGTGGGGAGCGTTTCGACATACGACCAGCTCAAGACGGCGATCTTCTTTATCGGGATCATTTTTCTGACGATCCTGATGGGGGTGCTCAAGTACGGCGAGCAGCTCGCGGGGCTCTATACCGCAACCTTCATGTTCTCGCTGCTGATCCTTCTGTTTTTTTACTTCAAGTACGTCCGGAAGGACCCGGAGGCGGACAAGGATTCGCTCTTCGCTAACATCCGCATCATGATCGAGACGCACGCCGAGATGACCTCCTATCTGACGCTGCTGCTGTCGACACTGGGGATCATGGTCGGCCTCTTCACAGTGACCGGCTTCATCAACCGCATGGGGGGCATTTTGTTGAGCATCGGCGAGTGGCACATCATCGCGCTGATCCTGATGGCCTGGATCTTCGGCTGGCTGGTCGGCGCCGGCCTGCCGCCGACGGCGACCTATATTGTGCTCGCGGTCATCATCGTCGACCCGATGCGCAAGCTCGGCATCGATCCCTGGATCGCCCATTTCTTCTGCTTTCTGATTGCAGTCTGGGGCGAATTGTCGCCGCCGACCTCGCTGGCCGCGGCGGTCTCGGCGCGGATCGCAGAAGCGTCGTTCATGAGGACCATGTGGGAGGCGCTGAAAATGTGCCTGCCCATCACCATCATGACGTTCGCCATCTTCACCCGGTCCGACATCGTGGTGAGCCCGGGCTGGTGGCAGATCGCCGATACGCTGGTCGTGGCGGTCGGCTGCAGCGCATTGACCTTCGCCATGTTTGGGCGGTTTTTCAGCAACTGGAAATCGGACACGACGATACGTGTAGCGTATGCGCTCGTCTCGTGCTTGATGCTGTTCCACCCGAATGACACTGTTGCTCGGATCCTGGCCGTGATCGTCCTGCCGGCGATCGTCTACGGCGTCGTGCGCCATTGTCGGATTGCACCACCCAAGAGCGAGCCGCAGACGCAGCCCGCAGGATAGATAAGGTAACCCGAGGATATGCCCCACAACCGTGTGTCAGGCCGAATTGAGTACCCCTGGAGAACGCGCCCAAGGCGCGTTCTCCGCCCGTGTCAAATATTATTTCAGTGACGGGACGCAGAGGCTTGTCGCCCGGCGGTTTTTTAATTGAGGACGGTGTACGGATAATCCATCTGCTTCGCTATACAGGCTCGTGCTTCGCAGCCGGCGATCCGTTCAACCAGGTGAAGTCCCAGATCCAGGGAC
>PNOO01000310.1 GCA_013824905.1 Syntrophus sp. (in: bacteria)
CCCCGGCGTGGAGGACAACCCGCCGGCCGATCAGGCAGCGGCGGTAGAGGGTCACGCGGGGATAAAGGATGGAGGCCTCGCCGACAACAGCATCTCTGCCGATGAAAACCCCCGGGTAGAGGATCGCTCTGCCCTCGATGCGCGCCCCGCGGCAGATATGGACGCCGGGATAGACCAAGGCCTCCGAAGAGACATCGGCCCCGGCTTCGATGCAGGCATTCGGGTGGATTCCCCCTGCCTCTTCCTCCTCAGGATGGAAGAGTGCAAGGAGCCGGCCCAGGGCGATATAGGGGTCTGCGACGATCAAGAGGTTTTTCCCTTTGCGGACCTGACCGGAAGCGACAAGGATCGCGCTTGCTCCCGTCGTATCGAGTTTTTTCAGGTACTTCGGGTTGGCTACAAAGGTCAGATCCCCCTTGCCGGCCTCATCGATGCCCCGGATCCTCTCGATAAGAACCTCGCCATCGCCGCTGATGTCGCCTCCCAGTAAAGTGGCGATTTCATTGAGCGTCTTTTTCACTGTTTTCCTACTGTCCACTTGTCGAGTCAATGTCACTTCTTGGGTTTATACGTCTTGTTGAATTCTTCGATCACCCGCTTTGTTAATTCGTTTTCCTTCGCATGATAGGCAATAGGAATCTGACTGATATCGACGATCATACCGTATTTTTCTTTCTCGCCGATCGCCTGAACCACTTTGAGGATTTCGGGGATCAGCTTCCTTAAAATCTCCTGCTCCTTCGCCTGGAACTCCTCATTGGAATCCTTGACCAGGATCTGGTAGTCCCGGTATTTTTTCTGATAGGCGAGCTCCTTATCTTTCAAGGCATCTTCCTTGAGGAGCGGTTTTTGCTTTTCGAGTTCATCCTTAAGTTTCGACAGTTCGGTTTCCCTCTCCTTGATGATTCCCTTCGTCTTATCGATGGCCTTCTTTATATCGTCAGCCTCCTTCTTGCCGGCGTTGGAGGTGAACATGACTTCCCTGACATCCACAAAACCCGTCTTTTCGGCCGCCGAGGCCCAGGACCCCGTCAGAACAAAAGACAGAGCCATGATCCCCGCAATCAACACACCGTATTTTTTCATTGAGCAAATCCCCTTTCATCATTATTCGTATTCAATCAGGATGGACCGGAGGAGCGCCTTGTCCTCAACCTTGCCTACATGAACATCCCGATCATGAATTCCCACCGGCTGGCGGATTCTCTCTCTTTTCGGTCGAGGACATACCCCCACTCCAGACGGAGGGGGCCGATCGGAGAGTACCACCGGACCCCAACGCCGGCCGTTTTCCGCATATCGCCCAAATGATAGCCGCTTTCCCACGAGTTGCCGGTATCGAAAAAGACAAGCCCCTTCATTCCGGCGTTCTTGATCAGCGGGAAAATATACTCGATATTGAAATTCAGCATCGTGAGACCGCCGATGACATCCCCTGTGACGGGGTCTCTCGGTCCTACTTCCCGTAATCCCCGCAGGGAGTTGATCCCGCCGAGATAATACCGTTCAAAGATCGGGACCTCTTTCCCCTCGTTGGGTTGCATGTAGCCGATCCTTCCGCGGACGCCAACGACTGTGTCAAGCGGCAGTGGGAAAAACCAGGCGGAGGTCATACCGTAACGAGTGAAGCTGACGTCGCCCAGGAGGATGCCGCCGGTATGCTCCACCGAGCCGCTGTTCTTCGATCCGGTGGAGGGGAACATCACATCGTCGGTCGAGTCCCGGGTGGCGCTGAGGGTGACGCCGCTGCTCGTCGATTGGCCGGCCTGTTTTTTTATGTAATAGGAGGCCGTATCCAGGACATTGTTCACATCATCCGCGGAGAGACGATACCCGATATAACCGGTCATGTACTGCCAGAGAGGATAGCCCAACGTCGCCCCGAATCCCTTGGTGTCGAGCCTGTAAGAGTCATACTGGCGATAGAGGTTCCAGAGTTCGAGCTTGCTCCAGAGGGGCATGTCGAAGAGCCAGGGTTCGACGAAGGAGAGGTCGTAGAGCTGAGAGTTGGCTCCGATACTTGCCTTGAGGCTCAGTGTCTGTCCCCGGCCGAAGAGGTTCTGCTGGGAAACCTGGGCTGAAACGACGGCATGGTCGATGGCGCTGTATCCGGCGCCGAGGCTGAAGATTCCCGTCGGTTTCTCCTTGACCTGGATGTTCACGTCCGTGAGGGTTTCATCGGGGCCCTTTTCTGCCTGGAAGTCGATTTCTTCGAAGTACCGCAGCCGATTCAGGGCCATGTAACTGTTCTTGAGCTTGGTCCGGCTGTAGAGATCTCCCTCGATGACGGAGAGTTCACGGCGGATGACCTTGTCGCGCGTCTTGGTGTTTCCGGTAATGTTGATCCGGTTGAAGTAGACCGGCTTCCTCTTGGCGATTTCGTAGGTTACGTCTACGGTCTGGGTCCTCTCCTGCGGTTCGGTGCGGGGGGTGATGTCGGCGTTGGCGAAACCCTCATCATTGCAAGCCTGCGTCAGATAATCCATGTCTTTCATGATCGCTTCGCGGTCGTAGAAGTCCTTCTTCTTGATCTGGAGTTTCGCCAGAAGGTCCGCCCGGGGGATTTTTAACTCGTCGCCGGTGATTGCCACCTTGCCCACACGGAACTGCTTCCCTTCT
>PNOO01000311.1 GCA_013824905.1 Syntrophus sp. (in: bacteria)
CCCCTGCCGTTTCGGATCACACGGGAAGGGCTTGTCCAGGGGGCTTATGTCACATGGCAGTTCGCCTGTCTCGTCATCGTCGCCGCGATCCTGACGATGACCACGCTACCTTCCGATCTGGTCGGCGGGATCGAGCGGCTCCTCCGACCGCTCGCGCGGGTAGGGATACCTTCCCAGGATATTGCTGTGATGATCTCGATGGCGCTGCGCTTCATGCCGATGCTCCTCGAGGAATATGAGCGGCTTCGGATGGCGCAGATGGCCCGTGGGGCCGATTTTACGACCGGCAGTTTTGTGCTCCGAATCAGAGCCGTGGCGTTGTTCGCCGTCCCCCTGCTCCTTTGTGCCTTCCGCCGCGCCGATGAACTCGCCCTGGCGATGGAAGCGAGGGGTTACCGACGCGGGCCGCGTACGACGCTTCACGAACTGAAACTCTCCGGAAGAGACTTTGCCGCTTTTGCCGTCATGGCAGTATTCGTACTCATGAACTATGGACTGAGGGTGATTGCATGAAAAACCGTTGGACGCTCGTCGATACGCCATCGAAACTCAAAAAGGCGGAAAACCCGATCCGCACGGCCGCGATCATCGCCTTTGATACGGAGTACGATTCCTTCCGCTACTTCAGGGACAAGCTCTGTCTCATCCAGGTCCAGACGGGTGAAAAGACCTGGCTCATCGATCCCCTGGCCGGCCTTGACCTTACTTTTCTCAGCGAGATCTTGAACAATCAGGCGGTTCTCAAGATCTTTCACGCCGGCGATAACGACATCCGCATCCTGAAACGGGATTACGCCTTCACCTTCCGGAACATCTTCGACACCCATCGCGCCGCCTCGCTGTTGGGCTGCCGTCATCTCTCCCTGGCGACGCTGCTGGAGAGTTACCTAAAGGTGATCCTCGTGAAAAAGATGCAACGTTCCCGCTGGGATCTTCGTCCGTTGAGCGAAGAGCAGCTCGACTACGCCGCCCTCGATACAGCCCATTTGATAGGCCTCTACCGGAGGCTCGACGGCGAACTCCGTGAAAAGGGGCTGGAAAAGCAGGCGCAGCAACTCTTCGTCGGGATGACGGAAGTCGTATGGCAGCCTAAAACCCTGGACCGCCTGGCGCACCGGCGGCTCCCCAGATACGCGATGCTGACCCCCGAACAGAAGGATCACCTCCGCCGGCTGTTCCACTGGCGCTTCGAAAAGGCGCAGGAGACCAACTGCGCCCTCTTCATGATCATTGCCGATCGGCAACTCATTGACCTCTCCAGGTTGGAGAATCCTTCCCTCGAAACCATGAACGGTCCCGGACTCCTGTCGCCCGAACAAGTGCACCGCTTCGGACGTGAGCTTCTCACCATCTTGGGGTCTTGACGACCTCGTAAAAAGTCTTGGAAGTCGAGAAAATGGAACGGCTTCGTAATAAGGCCGCAGGCAAGGCGGGCGAATCCTGAGGAATGCGGCGTACTTTGGCGTACGCCGCAATGACGAAGGATGAAGCACAACGCAGCATCCGGACTTTTTACGTAGCCGGCAGGTCTTGGGTCCTGAATATCGGTGTTACGCCTGATCTATACGACGGACATGATGATCGTCAGGCGGGTGAGCAGTACCGGATGGGTGAACATCCCGTCGATCTTCAACCGACCGGTCAACAGCTGGGCCACGACCTTCCGGCCCGCCTCGTCGAAATACCAGGGGAGACCGCCGATGATCCTGAGGGCGTTGAGATCCATCACCCGGTCTGACGCCGTCCGTATGATGAGGTCGGGGCTGGCGTTGATCCCCGCTTCGATCCGGAGCCTCTCCCCTTCGAATACAAGGGTGACCGCCGTCTCGATGTCGGCAAGATCGATGGCCACAGTCCCCCGCATGCGCCGGAAAACCGCCTGTTTCCCGGGGTTCTGCGCCAGGTTTCCGGTCAGCAGGTCCGCGAGGATTCCGGCAAAGGGGACCTCTCCGGCCCTGTTTTCGATGAATCCCTCTTCCATGCTGTCCCTCCCACGACCGATGCTCCTGGAAAAATTCAGTGAAGTGTCCCCTAAGATCTCTCAGAACGCCGTCCGATACACGGCGAGGACCTCCCCCGCATCGATGACCCACCGCGGGTTGTTGACGATCGCCCCGTCGGAGAGGCTGAGTGCCGCCGCCTTCGCGAGGTCAGCCTCCGTCACGCCGACTGCCGACAACCGCTCCGGATGGCCGATCCGCTTGAGGAAGGAGCGGATCTCCGCAATAGCCGCCTCTGCGGCGGCCCGGTCGTCTGCCCCTTTTTCCCGGACGCCAAGGGCCTCGGCGGCCATTGCATAGCTCTCCGTCGTGTCGTCGAGGTTGAATGCCATGACATGGGGGAGGAGGATGCCGTTGGCAATCCCGTGCGGCACCCGGGCGACCGCCCCCAGGGAGTGGGCCATCGCATGGACCAGTCCGACCATCGCGTTTCCAAAGGCCCAGCCGGCCATCGTCGCGGCTATCTGTACCTGGCCCCTGGCCGCAAGATCTTCTCCGTTTTCCGTACAGACGGGGAGATACCGGTAAATCATGCGGATCGCGTGCATCGCGAGGCCGTCGGCTATCGGTTCCCGCTGAACTGACTGAAGCGCCTCCACCGCGTGGGTCAGTGCGTCC
>PNOO01000312.1 GCA_013824905.1 Syntrophus sp. (in: bacteria)
GCGTATTCCGACCCAAAGCGGCCACCGAATATGATCGAATCCGGCCACTCATTATGATTCAAACCGGCCACCCATTATGACGGGTCCGGCCACCCCCCGAAAGAGCCTCACAGAATGCTGGATAAATCCCAATAAGCGCCGTGGTACGCTTCTGCCAAAAACGGTAAGGAGCGGTAATGGCGAATACGAGGTTATCCATGAGAAAGATCAAAGAAATCCTGCGTCTATGTTGGGGAAATGGCCTCTCAGCACGACAGGCGGCACAAAGCTGCGGTACAGGGCGAACCACCATCAAGGAGTATCTTGACCGGGCAGAGAAAGCGGGTCTCTCCTGGCCCATATCTGAGGACTTGGACGAAGCCTCGCTTGAGAATCTGCTCTTTCCCTCTACCATTCCCCTCTCGGTAGAGAAACGGAACACACCATCCTTCGATTACCTCTTCAAGGAGCTCAAGAGAAAACACGTCACCCTCCAGCTTTTGTGGCATGAGTACCGGCAGAACAATCCGGAGGGTTATCAGTACAGTCAGTTTTGTCTACGCTACCGGGCGTGGGTAAAGACACTGGATGTTACCCTCCGGCAGGACTACAAAGCGGGAGAGAAGCTCTTCGTCGATTTTGCGGGCGACACGATCCCGATCCACGATCCCGCAACGGGAACCACCACTGCAGCCTCTCTTTTTGTCGCCACTCTGGGGGCAAGCAACTATACATACGCGGAGGCGGTTTTGTCTCAAGACCTCCCGTCCTGGATCAGTGCTCACGTCCATGCCTTTGAATTCTTCGGCGCCGTTCCCGATATCACGACGCCCGACAACCTCAGGGTTGGCGTCACTCATCCTTGCCGGTATGAGCCTGATCTCAACCCGACCTATCAGGACATGGCAACTCATTATGACACCACCGTCATCCCGGCGAGAGTGGCAAAACCGAGAGACAAAGCCAAGGTTGAGTCTGCCGTGCTCATCGCAGAACGCTGGATCATTGCTGCACTTCGGAACCACACCTTCTTCAGCATAGGAGAACTCAACAGGGCTATCCGGGAGAAACTGGAGGAGTTCAACAACCGGCTTCTGCAGAAAATGAAGGTATCGAGAAAAGAGCTCTTTTACACCATCGACAAGCCCGCCATGAAACCTTTGCCGGAAAGACGCTACGAGTATGCCCAGTGGGAGAAACCGAGGGTGAACATCGACTATCATGTCGAGATAGACCGCCACTACTACAGCGTTCCCTACCAATTGAAGGGTCAGGTGGTCAACGCCAGAATCACGGGGGCGACAGTGGAACTCCTTTTTAAGGGAAAAAGGGTAGCTTCTCACGTGCGCAGCTACGCTGCCTGGAAACATACCACCGTGTCTGAACATATGCCTGAATCCCATAGGCGCTATCTCGAATGGACGCCTTCCCGCATCATACGATGGGCAGAGAAAACAGGGGTCTCAACGGGGGCACTGGTGAAGGAGATCATGGAGAGAAAACCCCACCCCGAGCAGGGCTTCCGCTCCTGCCTCGGTATCATACGGCTGGGAAGACGCTATGGAGAAGAAAGGCTTGATGCGGCATGCGCACGGGCTCTTCTCATGAGGGCATACTCCTACAAGAGCGTCGAGTCGATTCTTAAGAACAACCTGGACGGCAAGGAGCTACCTTGTGAGAGGCCTTCCACGTGCGTCACTCACGAAAATATCCGTGGCAACATTTACTATGTGAAAGGAGAACATCATGCTTAACGAACAAACTTTTGAGAAGCTCTATGGTATGAAGCTTGCCGGCATGGCAGAAGCAATGAAAGACCAGATGACAAGATCCGATATGGACGGGCTTGCCTTCGAGGAGCGCTTTGCCATGCTCGTCGATGCCCAGCACCTCTGGAAGGAGAACAAGAGGATGAAACGCCTTCTTAAGAGCGCAAAGCTGAAACTCTCCGCATCCATGGAGGATATCGACTACCGGGCGCCCCGGGGGCTCGACAAATCGGTAGTCTTAAGTCTCGGGACCTGTGAGTGGATAAGAAGGCATCGAAATGTGATCATCACGGGACCGACTGGGGTAGGCAAGACCTATCTTGCCTGTGCACTTGCCCATAACTCCTGCAGGGAAGGACTCGGAGCCTTTTATATCAGAAGCCCGAAGCTCTACTACACCCTGTCCATCGCGAGGGCCGACGGGAGCTATGCGAGAATGCTCTCAAAGTTGGCCAAAGTGCCGGTCCTGGTCCTCGATGATCTGGGCCTTGCCGCCCTGAACGATCCCGAAAGGAGAGATCTCCTGGAGGTGATTGAAGACAGGCACGGGTGTGCCTCGACCATCATCACGAGCCAGTTGCCCGTGGAGCACTGGCATGAGGTCATAGGAGACCCGACCATTGCCGACGCCCTTCTCGACAGACTGGTACACAATGCTCACCGGATAAACCTGAAAGGGCAATCGATGAGAAAGCGAAAGGCATCATTGACATCAACGGAGGAAACAGTGTAACGTAGGAAAATGCCAGCGTCGCCTGACGGCTCCGACGGGGTGGTCGCCTTCATCATATTGGGTGGCCTGTTTGGTTCGGAACAGGTGGCCGGTTTAAATCAGAACACGTGGCCGGATTCATCGGAATACGCAA
>PNOO01000313.1 GCA_013824905.1 Syntrophus sp. (in: bacteria)
CGTGGCGTTTTCGGAACGCCGGGCATGTCGAAGGAGGCGCAGGCGTTCTGGGCGAAGACCATCAAGACGATGGTGGGGACGAAGACCTGGAAAGAGTCACTGGAGAAACTCCAGTGGGGTGATGCGTACGAGGATGCGAATGGGTTTGCGAAGTTCCTCAAAGAGGAGGAGAGGTCATACATGGAGTTGATGACGGACATCGGTTTTGCGAAGTAGGGTGCCAGAGTGCTGAAAATCGGCGCCCGTTGCGCTCAGGGTCTTTTTTCACACGCCCGGGATCCGAGTTTCAGTTGGATGAAGGTATCGTAGAGTTATTGACTTATGTTACCCGGGGGAGGGGTATTTCCCTGTCCCGGGTAACATACCGGAGCCATCGTATGAAGGAAAATAGAGAAGAACGTATAGCCAGTATTGTGTTGATCATTTTTTCCGCGGCTTATCTGGTGGGCGCCTTTTTCATTCCGATGCCGGTTCTCAAGCAGCAGTTGGGACCGGGCGGCTTTCCGATCGCGATCGGTTTTGCGATGCTGATCCTGTCTTGCATCTATGCCTGGCAGCAGTTCCGCGGTGGGATGACGGCGAAAGAGTCGGAAGAGGAGATCGAGAAGCGGGCGGTGATCATAGGTGCTGAAGAGAAGATCGAGAAGAAGGCGGATCTCAAGACGATGGGTTTCATCCTGGGGTTGATGCTGTTCTATGCCTTCTTTTTTGAAATCCTTGGTTATGCCATATCGACGTTTTTGATGTTTATGGCGGGGGTATTGTACCTGGATAGGCGTCATCCGGTGCGCGACGGGGTGATCGCGATGATATCGAGTTTCGTTCTGTACTATATCTTTACCATTTTGCTGCGGGTTCAGCTTCCTGCGGGTCCGCTGAAGTTTCTGGAATATTAGCGTGAGATAGAGGAGGTCTGGCGTGGATTTTTTAAGCAACTTCTGGGGAAACGTGGCCCTCGGGTTCAGCGTGGCGGGGACGCCGTTGAACCTGCTGCTTTGTTTCATCGGCGTTTTCCTGGGGACGCTGATCGGCGTTCTGCCGGGGATCGGCCCGATGACAGGGGTGGCGCTGCTGATACCGCTGACCTTCAGCCTGAAGCCGAACGCGGCGATCATCCTGATGGCGGGGATCTATTACGGGGCGATGTACGGCGGATCGACGACATCGATTCTGGTGAACACCCCGGGCGAGTCCTCGAGCGTCGTGACGTGCCTGGACGGATATCAGATGGCGAAGAAGGGCCGGGCGGGTCAGGCGTTGGCGGCGGCGGCGATCGGTTCGTTCATCGCGGGCACCTTTGCGACCCTCATGCTGATGCTGTTCGGTCCCTGGGTAGCCGGGATCGCGCTCAAATTCGGCCCCCCGGAGTTTTTCTCCCTGATGGTGGCGGGTCTCACCGTCGTGACGAGTCTGGCGGGCAGGTCGCTGGTCAAGGCGCTGTTTGCGACGCTCTTCGGCCTGGCGATTGCGACGATGGGGATCGACAACCAGAGCGGGGTTCCCCGGTTCGTGTTCAACAATCCCGAGCTGATGGACGGCCTCGAGTTTCTGGTGGTGGCGATCGGGCTGTTCGCCCTGTGCGAGGTGTTTGTGAACATGGCGGACATGAAGGGGGCGGTCATGGAGAGGCTAAGCATCAAGGGAAGCCTCTGGATGAGCAAGGAAGACTGGAAGCGCTTTTTCCCGTCATGCATCCGCGGCACGCTTGCCGGTTTCTTCGTCGGTGGTATCGCAGGCGCCGGTGCGGCAGTTGCCAGTTTTGTCTCCTACGGCCTGGAGAAGAAATCGAGCAAGTACCGCGAAGAGCTGGGTTATGGTGCGATCGAAGGGGTTACGGGTCCCGAATCGGCGAACAACGCCGCGGCGGGCGGCTCTCTGATACACCTCCTGTGTCTGGGGATTCCGGGGAGCGGCACGACCGCCATCATGCTGGGCGCCCTGCTCATGATCGGCCTGCAGCCGGGGCCGCTGCTGTTCACCCAGCAGCCTGAGTTTGTCTGGGGTCTGATCGCCAGCATGTATATCGGCAACACCATGCTGCTGGTCCTCAACCTGCCCCTGGTCGGGATGTGGGTCAAGCTTCTTGACGTCCCACTCTATCTCCTGATGCTGTTCATCATCATGTTTTCGTTTCTCGGCGTTTACACGGTGAACAACAGCGTTCAGGACCTGTTTTTGATGGTGGGGTTCGGCGTGATCGGCTACCTGATGAAGCGTCTGGATATCCCCGCCGCGCCGGTGATCCTCGGTATCGTGCTTGGGAAGCTGATGGAGGAGAAGATGCGTCAGTCCCTGGTGATCTCCGACGGGAGCCTGATGATCTTCGTGAACCGCCCGATTTCGCTCTTCCTGCTGTTTCTGGCGATCGTGGCGATCACCAACCCCTACTGGAAACAGATCGGCCGCGGCGTTCGGCGGTTGTTCGGCGGAGCGCCTGCCGCGTAGATGAGCGAGCCCCTTTGATCGGGAGCTTTATATCAGTAGGTCCCCGAAGACGATAAGGAGAGAGAAAATATGACAGCGCCTCGAACCGTAAGAATTCTTCGCGAGGCCGAAGCCGGTCTCGATGAAA
>PNOO01000314.1 GCA_013824905.1 Syntrophus sp. (in: bacteria)
AGATACTGCGCGAATGCGCATCCCTTCTCGGGGCGGCGGTCGGGGCCTCCCGGGCGGCCGTGGATGCCGGCTACGCACCGCATGCCCTGCAGGTGGGACAGACCGGGAAAACCGTCAGCCCCAGACTCTACATCGCCTGCGGCATCTCCGGATCAGTTCAGCATTTCGCGGGAATGAAGACCTCCAAGGTGATCGTAGGGATCAACAAGGACAAGGATGCACCTGTTTTCCAGAAATGCGATTACGGCCTTCTAGGCGATCTGTTCGAGGTTGTCCCGGCCTTGACAAAAGCGCTCGGTTCCGGTCGAACCTCATAAAATATTCCCCAGGGAACTTCCCCTGACAAGCGAAAGGAGTGAATCATGCGCGACAGTGCACAGGTTGTCATTATCGGTGGAGGCATCGTGGGCTGCAGCATCGCCTACCACCTGACGAAGATGGGATGGCGCGATGTGATCCTCTTGGAAAAGGGTGAATTGACCAGCGGCTCCACCTGGCATGCAGCGGGCCTCGTGGGACAGCTCCGCTCCCACCGGAACGTGACCCGGATGCTGCAGTACAGCGTGAGCCTCTACAAGACCCTGGAGGCGGAGACGGGACTGACGACGGGCTGGAAGCAGAGCGGCTGCCTCCATCTGGCCAGCACCCAGGAGCGGATCGTCGAACTGAAGAAGGGGGCCACCACCGCCCGCAGCTTCGGCCTCGACCTGCACATGATCACACCCGAAGAGGCGCTGAGGCTCTGCCCCATCCTCAGCATGGAAGGGATCATCGGCGCGGCCTATATGCCCTCCGACGGCCAGGCCGACCCCAGCGGACTGACCATGGCCATGGCCAAGGGGGCCATGAACCACGGCGCGACAATGGAGCAGAAGACCCTGGTCACAGGATTCGAGATCCGGAACAACCGTGTCGAGGCCGTGGTAACGGACCGGGGAACCATCCGCTGCGAAACGGTCGTCAATGCCGCGGGCATGTGGGGTAGGGAGATCGGCCGCATGATGGGCGTGAACATCCCCCTGGTTCCCTTCCAGCACCAGTACCTCGTGACCGAGGCGATCGAGGGTGTCCCGCCCAACCTGCCGACGCTGAGGGACAAAGACAGCCTCCTGTACTACAAGGAAGAGGTGGGGGGATTGGTCATGGGCGGTTATGAGCGGGACGGCATCCCCTGGTCCATCCGGGGAGTCCCCAAGGGGTTCACGCAGGAGCTCCTGGAACCCGACTATGAACATTTCGAATCCATTTCGCAGGCGGCCGTCAACCGGACGCCCTGTCTCGCTACGGCCGGGATTGCACGGCTCGTCAACGGACCGGAGGCCTTTACCCCGGACGGAAACTGCATGCTGGGACCGGCCCCCGAGCTTTCGAACTGCTTCGTCGCCGTCGGATTCAACGCCTTTGGGATCGCCGCCGGCGGAGGCGCCGGGAGGATGGTGGCCGAATGGATTGTGGAGGGGGAGCCGAGCCTCAATATCTGGCCGCTCGACATCCGCCGCTTCGGGCAGTACCACCGGAGTCTGAAGTACAATGTGGAACGGACGAAAGAGATCTACGGCAAGCACTACACCATCTCCTGGCCCCATGAGGAGCACGATTCGGCCAGAGGGGTGAAGCGTTCACCCCTCTACTGGCTGCTCAAGGAGAAGGGGGCGGTGTACGGGGCCAAATACGGCTGGGAGCGGTCAAACTGGTTCGCACCGGCCGGGGTGCCCCCCGAGGATTCCCTCACCTTCGGGATCCCCAACTGGTTCGAACATGTGGCCGCGGAGCATCGGGCGGCGCGCGAGGCGGTCGTGCTGATCGACCAGTCCTCCTTCAGCAAGTTCGAGGTGACGGGGGCCGGGGCGCTGACCTTCCTGAACCATGTGGCGGCGGCAAATCTGGACCGGCCCGTGGGATCGACCGTCTATACCCAGCTCTGCAACGAGCGGGGGGGAATCGAAGCGGACATTACCATCTCCCGCGTGGAAGAAGAGAGATTCTTCGTGGTCACAGGCACGGCCTTCGGGGTGCACGATTTCCAGTGGCTCAAACGGCACCTGCCGAAGGACGGCTCTGTCTCCCTTCGCGACGTCACCTCCTCTTTGGCGATGATCAATGTCTGCGGTCCCTCTTCCCGGGAACTCCTGCAGCGTCTCTCGGAGGACGATTTCGGTAAAAACGCCTTTCCCTTCGGTCAATGCCGGGAGGTCGTCATCGGTTACGCCCCGGTGCTGGCCCTCCGGGTGACGTACATCGGCGAATTGGGCTATGAACTCTACATGCCGCCGGAATACGCCGCCAATCTCTACGAGAGTCTCTGGGCGGCCGGGCAGGATCTCGGGATCCGGAACGCCGGATACCGGGCGATCGATTCGCTCCGGCTGGAGAAGGGCTACTGCTACTGGGGCGCCGAGGTATCGCCGGATTACAGCCCCTACGATGCGGGGATCGGTTTTGCCGTGAGTCTCGACAAGGGTCCCTTCGTGGGGCGGGACGCCCTGATGAGGATCAAACAGGATGGGCCGGCCTGGAAGCTCTGCACGTTCACCCTGGATGCCGATCGTCCGATGCT
>PNOO01000315.1 GCA_013824905.1 Syntrophus sp. (in: bacteria)
TCGGATTGATTGAGGCAATTCGCTCGGGGGAATCTCCTTGACACACGGGACCGGTTTTCCTATCCTCATGCGGCACGATCACGCGTTCTTATCGTTCAGTCTTATCAATCACGTTCAGCGAAAGGGAGAAGCAAAGATGGGTTCCGTGCCGATCAGGATCGAAGAAAGCGAGGGGAGTTCCTTCCTGTGGCTGGCGCCGTTCGCCCCGCCGAAAGGGTGGACGGGCGTGCCGCGGGGCGGGATGTGCCTGTGCGCCTTCCTGTTCGTCAGGAGCGGGGGAAAGATCCTGTTGGGGAGATACGCCGACCATCCGGCCTGGGAGCAACTCTGCGGCATGGATGCAGGGCGAGTCAAGGCCAACGCCCGCGGTTGGACCCTCCCCGCGAGCCACCTGAAGTTCGGCGAGGACCCCCGGGACACCGCACGGCGAATCGGAGAAGAGATACTCACACTCGACAAGGGACTCGTCTATTCGGAACCCTACGTCAAGACCTTCTTCTACGAACCGGCGATCGCCCCGGAGGAAAAACACTTCGATGTTCTGTTTCTTTTCGATGTCTCCGTCGAGGCGGGTGTCAAAATCCGTAAACCTCTCTGGTATGAAGCGCTCGAATGGTTCGATATCGGGGCGGTGCAGAGCGAACAGTTTGCCAGACAGCACGAGGACGTGGTGGAAACCTGGTTGAAAAAGGGGGCTGAAGTTATGAATCGTTGAGAGAGCCGGGCGCGCTCCATTTCTTCATCTTTCACAGAGGGAGTTAAGGCTTGGTCAGGACCCACTTGCGGTGGGGTTTATGCGCAGTCGTTCGCGTCGGGAATTTTGATACGGCGGTCGATGCGCAGGAGAAGGACAATCAGGGAGACGGCGAGGCAGATCATCCCCAGCCCCATGATGATCCGGGAGACGGGGAAGAGACTGATCAAGTAGAAGGCCGTGATGTTGGTCCCGGCGAAGGAGCCGACGGTGGAGATGAACAGGACCATCCCGGCGGTGAATCCCGACTGCCGTTGCCAGGCGGCGGTGATCCCGATGATGTAAGGGGAGACCATCGCCATGATCGAGATGGGGACGAAGAAGATCAGATTCATGGCGATGAGCGACCCGAGACGGACATCGATGATATTCTCCGAGACGAATTCACAGACGGGTTGATAGATGAACGGGATCATCAGTACCCAGAGGGAGCAGCCGACGAGGAAGGCCGCCAGGACTGAAATCCGGGGGAAGCGCCGCGAGAGGTAGCCGCCGGCGACGTAACCCACGGAGAAGTGGACCATGAAGGAGCTGATGATGCTCCCCCAGATGTAGATAGAGCCTCCGAAGTAAGGGGACATCAGGTTCGAGGAGAGGATCTCCAGGCTCATCACCACCGCGCCGAACGAGACCAACAGCAGGATGAAGACGGTATAAACGATCTGCATACCAATACCTCTATTTCTTATTTTTTCTGCATGAGGAGCAGGTTTGCCGGATTGTAATCGTCCGTCAGGACCGTCGCCTTTTTTACGGCCGGCGGGACTTTGCATTTGACCGTTTCCGCCATAAGGTCGATCCGGCCGATCCTCCCGCCCATGCGTTCGGCCAGCTTCCGGAGCCCCGCTGGATCGGAAGCGGGACGGTCGGAGGCGACGATGACGCAGCTCCCGCTTTTCTGTCCCTCGAAAACGAAGACCTTTGCGAAGACCGACCGGAAGGTCGCGATCTGGGCGTCGAAGAGTTTATTGTCGCAAAAGACGTTCTGGATGACGATCCCCCCCTCCGTCAGGCGTGACCGGGTCAGCATGAGGAACTCCTTCGTCGTCATGTGGGCGGGCACGTAGTCGGAATTGAAGGCGTCGAGCCATATCTGATCGTAGCGCTCCCGGCTTTTTTTGAGAAACTGGCGTCCATCGTCGATGGCGAGGGACTGGCCGGCCGGGATGCTGAAGCCGAAATACTGCTTCGCCAGCTTTTCCACCAGGGGGTCCACCTCGATCGTCTGGAGCTTGACCTGCGGCAGATGCATCCTGAAGACCGTCGGGATGTAGCCCCCGCCGAGGCCGATAAGGCAGACCGTCTTCGCTTCCGGACGGAAAAGGAAACCGGCGAACATCATCGAGGTGTATTCGAAGAGTGAGGCATCAGGCATCTCGAGGTTGAGGCAGGTCTGGCGCAGGTCGCGCTGGCGGCCGAAGATCATGCACCGCTCCATGCCGTCCTGGCGGATGGTGATGTGGTGGTAGATGGAGTCGCCCTCATAAAGGGCCTTATCGCCTGAGGCGGACTGCACAAGCTGCGCCGGAATAAGCCAAAGGCCGATAAGAAGAATAAAGCCTATTGCTTTACAGTTTTTCATAATAACTCCGTTTCCGTTGCCCGAAGGTAAGATAAATGCCGATCCGACGGCCTCGGTTCTTGTATGCGATGTCAGGAAATATTTCAATCGCAAATCCATCCCTTCTGCAGCAAGTAAAGGGGGACTGAAGAACAGGGGAGTTCCTCTCATCCATTTTTCCTATTTTC
>PNOO01000316.1 GCA_013824905.1 Syntrophus sp. (in: bacteria)
GGACGATCCTGGGAAAGGTCCCCCTCTTCGGCATCTGTCTGGGCCATCAGGTGCTGGGTCAGGCGGTCGGGGGCCGGACGGCGAAGCTCAAGTTCGGCCATCACGGGATCAATCAGCCCACGAAGAACTGCCGGAACGGCCGGGTCGAGATCACTTCCCAGAACCACGGGTTCGTGGTCCTGCCCGAATCCCTCTTGGGGGAGAAGGAGACGGTGCACGAAAATCTCAACGACCGGACCTCAGAGGGAATCTGTTATCCTGCCCTCAATGCCTTCAGTGTCCAATACCACCCGGAGGCGGCCCCTGGTCCACACGACGCGGATTATCTATTCGACGATTTCATCCATGCCATCGATCAGAAGGGTGAGACCTGCTGAGGGGCCCCCGTCCGGCCTATTTTTAAAAAGGAGCGATCCCGTGATTCTGATCATCGATTTTGGTTCCCAATACAACCAGCTCATCGCCCGGCGCGTCCGGGAGCACCAGGTCTATTGCCAGATCGAGCCGCCGGATATCGGTGTCGACAAGATCCGGGAGCTCCGTCCGGAGGGGATCATCCTCTCGGGCGGTCCCGCCTCCATCTACGAGAAGCGCTCCCCCCGGGTGGACAGGGGGATCTTAGAACTCGGGATCCCGATCCTGGGGATCTGTTACGGCCTCCAGTTCATGGTCGACGCCCTGGGGGGCAAGGTCGCCCAGTCGGAGAAGAGGGAATACGGCTTCGCCGAGCTGATCATCCGGGAACGGGGAAAGATGCTCGCCGACGTCGAGAATAAAACACGCTGCTGGATGAGCCACGGCGATCAGATCGGCCGGCTTCCGGCGGGATTCAGGGTCACCGCCTCGACGGAGAACACCGAGGTGGCCGCCGCCGAGAACGCCAAACGCCGTCTCTACGGGCTCCAGTTCCATCCGGAGGTCGTCCATACGGTGGAAGGGAAGAAGATGCTGGAGAACTTCCTGTTCGGCGTCTGTCGTTGCCAGAAGAGCTGGACGATGAAATCCTTCATCCGGGAGGCGGTCGAGGAGGTCAAAGAGACGGTCGGTGACAAACGGGTGGTTCTCGGCCTTTCCGGGGGCGTCGATTCCTCCGTGGCGGCCGTTCTGATCCACCGGGCCATCGGCCGCCAGCTCACCTGCGTCTTTGTGGACAACGGCCTGTTGCGGCTCAACGAGGGAGACAAGGTCCGGACCCTCTTCGCGAAGAATTTCCAGATGGACGTCCGCTTCGCCCGCGCGGGCAGGGATTTTCTTTCCGGCCTGAAGGGGGTGACGGATCCCGAGCGGAAAAGGAAAATCATCGGACGGACCTTCATCCAGGTCTTCGACAGGGAGGCCAAAAAGATCAAAGGGGCGGAATTCCTCGCCCAGGGCACACTCTATCCGGATCTGATCGAATCCCGGTCGGCCTTCGGGGGCCCCTCCGCCGTGATTAAGTCCCACCATAACGTGGGCGGACTCCCGAAGAAGATGAAACTCAAGCTGATCGAGCCGCTCAAGCACCTCTTCAAGGACGAGGTCCGCCTCCTGGGGAAGGAACTCGGGCTTTCCGATGAGGTTGTCTGGCGACAGCCCTTTCCGGGGCCGGGACTCGCCGTGCGGATCATCGGCGAGGTGACCGAAAAACGGCTCGCCATCCTTAGGAACGCAGACGCGGTCCTGATGGAGGAGATCCGGACTGGCAACTACTATCGGAAGGTATGGCAGTCCTTCGCGGTCCTGTTGCCTCTCAAGAGCGTGGGGATCATGGGGGATCAGCGGACCTATGAACACATCATCGCCATCCGGGCAGTGACCAGCGAGGACGCCATGACGGCGGACTGGGCGCGTCTACCCCACGACCTGTTGAGCCGGGTCTCCAGCCGGATCATCAACGAGGTCAGGGGGGTGAACCGGGTGGTCTACGACATCAGCTCCAAGCCGCCGAGCACGATCGAGTGGGAGTGAGGGAGAGGCATGTTTGCAGGACCCGTCGCCGCTCAGAATCTTTTTCCGACCCTGCACATCCTCACTTCGCTGAACGGAAAATTAGGGAAAAATGGGGACAGCTCCCTATTTTTCCAGTAAAAAATAGGGAGCTGTCCCCATTTTCCGAAGCGGGCGCTCCGTTGCGGTGGCAGGGTACCCCGGAAAAATCTTCCATTCGCGGCTCGGGGTCCCGCGCACACGCCCATAGGTGGGGAAGGTAGAAAAGGAAAACGGAAGAAATATGCCTAAACGAACAGACATTAAGAAGATCCTGATCATCGGCTCCGGGCCGATCATCATCAGTCAGGCGTGCGAGTTCGACTACTCCGGCACCCAGGCCTGCAAGGCGCTCAAGGAGGAAGGGTACGAGGTCATCCTCGTCAACTCCAACCCGGCGACGATCATGACCGATCCCGAAACGGCCGACCGGACCTACATCGAGCCGATCACGCTGGAGGCGGTGGAAAAGATCATCGCCAAGGAGCGTCCCGATGCGCTGCTCCCCACGCTGGGCGGCCAGACGGGGCTCAACA
>PNOO01000317.1 GCA_013824905.1 Syntrophus sp. (in: bacteria)
CGCACTCCAAGGCAAGGGGCTTGATCGCGGAGGGTTTGATGATCTCCTGACGCTGTATTATGAGGCTATGGGCTGGGATCCTAAGGAAGGCGTACCGACGAGGGGCAAACTCGCCGAGTTGAATCTGTTCTGGCTGGATGAGTTCATCAAGGGCAGGAGATCAGACCGATACTGGACATCCGGTGCTTGAGAACAGCGGCGGAGATGACCGCCCAAGCGGAGCAAATGAAAGTGCATGTAGCGGATTTGATCAGAATTGTCGGCGGCGGACGTAACGCCGCCTCGGCGCAGGGGTCCCAAACACAATTTTCCTAATGACAAGGCAAGGGATTGCGGAAGGCATCCGGTCAAATCACGTCACCTTCTATTCCTTATGCCTCCTTCTTGACCTCCGGAACACCCGTGCGCTTTGCGGTATGATCCTTGCCGAGGTAATAATTGATCCATGAGGAGGTCTGATAAAAATCCCAGTTGCAGGGAGGGACTCGGTCACCGTCCAGCCGCGTTTCCTCGCTGTAATGTTTCAGTCTGGCATAGGCAATCACATAAACGCACCGTCTCTTGTCCGGATAGACCTCGCACCAGCCGTTGAAACTCCCCCCGCAGGCCCCGTTCCGCTGGTTTTTTGGACACTGGGACATCGGACAGCTGTAGGCCACATCGATCAGGGCACAATCCCCACAATCATGGCAATCAAAGATGAGTACCTTCGCCAGGTGTTCCAGTTTATGATAGGCGCCTTCAAGTTTCGATCCTTCGACTTTCCGACTGATGGCGCCCATGATGCCATAGAGGTTCTTCCCGGGTTCGAACATCAGTTGATGGAAGAGGCGCGACATCCGGTAGGAGGCATCGATCGGGGCATCGAGAGGTAATCCCTGCCTGGGCGTGGGCGTATCTGTATTAAGCCCCGTTTTTTGGTCCCGTTCGAAATAATAAAATCCGTTCGGCTGCGGATAGTCGAAATGATGGACCAGGTCATGCCAGTTGGGGCTCAGGGCCTCTCCTTCGCTGATGATGTATTCCACTTGTTCGTACCTGATGTTATGCCCGCCGATATGGACGCCGCTGAACCCCATCCCTTTCATGATAGCGTACATCCGCGCGGCGCGGAGCAGCCGGGCCCCTTCTCCCTTGTCCGCCGCACTCCGCTCCCCATCGAGTTCGGCAACGAGTTTGTCCGTGACGACGCAGCCGGGGATCTTGTTTTGGTTCATCACCTTCCCCGCTCCGAACGGGAGGATATAGATGTTTCCCACCACGGGCATCTCCGGAGCGCATTGCTTGATAAACTGCAGGGCTTCATGGAACTTCCGGGCGTCATACCCCAGTTGGGTCACGACAAATCCCGCCCCGGCGGCGATCTTTTTCTTCAACTTGAAATATTGGATCATCTGCTCCGCTTCAGTCGCCTTGAAAGGGGAGACGGCCACGCCGGCGAAAAAATCGCTCGGCTGATGCTTGATGATCCCTTTGAGGCCTGGATATTCCAGCCCCTGATTCATCCGCGCAATCAGTTCGATGGTCGTGACCGGATCGAGGTCGAAGACCGGTTTGGGCCTTCCCTGAAAACCGGTCACGGGATAATCACCGCTCATGACCAGGAGGTTCCGCACACCCGCCCGATCGAGGGCGTATAGTTCGCTTTCGATCTGATTGCGATTCTTGTCCTTGCAGGTAAAATGGACAAGGGGTTCGATTCCCAGTTTGAGGATTTCTTCGCCTAAATAATCGGCAAGGATGGCCGGGTTTCCACCGGGATTATCCGTAATCGTGAGGGCGTGAACCTTCCCCCCCCTCGCCGCCTGCTGGGCGGCGTTAAGGGCTTTTTCCTGTTCCTTCTCCCTTGCCCCCCTTCCCGGAACGAGTTCCCAGGTGACCGACAGGGTCTCCGGATCCATCAATGACGTCTTGAAACGGTTTTCCATTTCATCCTCCGACTATGTGTGCATGCCCCGCGCGCATCCCTGCCGAAAGCGGTACCGCGCGAAGCGGGCGTGGCTTTTCATTCGATCCCGGCCGCAAGTTTGGCCGCCTTGACGGTGTTGAGCATCAACATGGTGATCGTCATCGGCCCCACCCCTCCGGGCACCGGTGTGATCAGGGAGGCCTTCTTCTTCACCTCCTCGAAATCGACGTCGCCGCAGAGCTTGGCCTTGCCTTCCGGCGTCATACCGATCCGGTTGACGCCCACATCGATCACCACCGCCCCCTCCTTGACCATCTCCGCCGTGATCGCCTTGGGCTTCCCGGCGGCCACTATGAGGATATCCGCTCGGCGGGTATGAAATGCAATGTCCCGCGTCCCCGTGTGGCAGATCGTCACAGTGGCGTTTGCCCCTTTTTGTTTCTGAAGCAGGATGTTGGTGATCGGCTTCCCGACGATGTTCGACCTGCCGACGACGACGACCTCCGCCCCGTCGGTCTTGACGCCGGAACGGA
>PNOO01000318.1 GCA_013824905.1 Syntrophus sp. (in: bacteria)
GGTCGCCGGCGTCGATCCGGCAGCGGTGGGCGCAGAGCGCGCATCTCACTCGGCGGTTGTTTTCCTTTTCATACAGAAGCGCTTCATGAACCATTTTTCCACTCACTCACAACCCCCGGCACCGGTCGCCTGCCGTCCGCATTCAGTGCGACGGGCTCCCGGATGGTCTGCTGGATCGTCTGAAAGGAGAAGGTGACGGAGAAGGAGAGGCCGAAGAAGGCGCCGAAGGGATTTTTCATCGCGGGTATCCGCTCTTCCAGACCGGCGCCGAATGGATACCCGCCCCAGGGGAGGAAAATCACGCTTCCCCATTGAACCCGGACCCCCTGAAGCTGACTCCGGATCATGGCGGTCAGTCGGGCGAGATGGAAGTAACGGATCTTCGTATCGATCGATGGATTGAAAAGGCTCGTCAGGCGCCCCTGGGCGCCGATCAATGAGTAGCGGTTCATCACCCCGATGAAGACCCGCCCCCGGCAGACGCGGATCGCCTCTGAGACGGCCCGGTCCGGATCGTCGGTGAATTCGAGGGAGGTGATCAAGGTGACGATGTCGAACTCGTTGTCGGAGAAGGGGAGGTCTTCCGCCCGCCCCTGGCGGAGATCGGCGCGGTGCTCGAGCCGCTGCCGGGCCTGGTCGAGCATGAGGGAGGAAGGATCGAGGCCTGTCACGTCGCACCCTTTCTTCCTAAAGAGGCTGAGATGATCGCCGCTGCCGCAGCCGATGTCGAGGAGCCGTTCACCGGCCCGGGGCGCGGTCAGATCGAGGATGAGGCTTTTGATCCTCCCGTCGAGATAGCGGCCGGTCCCCGTTGCCTGCCAGTCTTCATGGACGCTGCCATTTCCCATCGCCATCAGCCTTCTTCGTTACTGCGAAAACTAAAGATCACCCGCCGATCGCCGGCATCTCCTTCATGCATTTCTTTATATGACCCTCATTGCAGGATTCCTGATGCTGTCTCGGTTTCCGGGCGATCGCCTTTTGTATCAGCTCCCCGATCTCTTTGTTGTCGCCACCCCGCCGCAGTGGGCCTTTGAGGTCCACCTCATCGTCCGACAGCAAGCAGGCCCGTAGGTGCCCGTCCGCCGTCAGACGAAGACGGTTGCAGGAATGACAGAAATGGCGGCTTACGGGGCTGATGAAACCGATCTCCCCCGCTCCTCCGGCCAGGCGGTAGATCTGTGCCGGTCCGCCATCCTTGGATCCTCTGCCGTTGACCGCCTGGAGCGTTCCCAATGTGCTTATTTGTTCTCTGATAGCGCTGTTGGCGAGGTAGCGGCCGTTGTTCTCGATGCCCGCTTCGCCCAGAGCCATCAATTCGATGAAGCGAATCTGATAGGGATGATCGAGGGTAAGCCGGGCGAAATCCAGGATCTCGTCGTCGTTGAATCCCTTGATGGCCACGATGTTGATCTTGACCGGTGAAAAACCGGTCTCCCGGACCTTCCGGATTCCCTGAAGGACGGCCTGGATGTCGCCCCCCCGTGTGATTTTTGCGTACTTATCGGCATTCAGTGAATCGAGGCTGATGTTGATCCGTCGGATTCCCGCCTCGAAAAGCCGCTCCGCATAGGTTTCGAGAAGAATGCCGTTCGTTGTCAGACTGATATCGGTCAGTTCGGGTATCGTCCGGAGCGAGGCGATGAACTCCGTCACCCCCCGGCGGACCAGCGGCTCGCCGCCGGTGATCCGGACCTTAGTGATCCCTTCACCTGCGGCGATTTTGATGATCTGGAGAATCTCCTCATACTTGAGGATGTCGTCATGACCGATCCGAGAAAGCCCCTCCTTGGGCATGCAATAGGTGCAGCGGAGA
Source organism: Syntrophus sp. (in: bacteria) (assembly GCA_013824905.1). GTDB lineage: Bacteria > Desulfobacterota > Syntrophia > Syntrophales > UBA5619 > JAKAFS01. The sequence continues at coordinate 1,817 of PNOO01000318.1, forward strand.
TTGCACCGGTCTGTCACGGATACTCTCAGGTAGTTGATATCCCTATTGTACCGATCGATCATTGCCGACTCGAACCCTCTTTTATCGCCCCGAGAATCGGACCTCATTCCGAGCAGCTTCCCGGAAGCTGCCCAATGATAAAGCGTCCACCGGGGCGTGGATTGCTTTTTCTAACACAGTTTCGGGAACATGACAAGCCGTCGTGTCCGGACCTCTTAAGTAACTTCAAAGAAGTTGCTCAATGATAGAGCGCCCACCGGGTCGTGTGTCCTATTTCTTGCTTGACACTCCCCCCGTTCTCTACTAAGAATCAGTGTTCACGCGGTGGGAGATCGGCGGATCGTTGATCCCATTGTGAAGCAACTGAAAAATTCAGGCAGGAGAAGGTTCATGGAAAAGATGCCCATTACCAGGGCGGGATTTACGAGATTGAAGAGGGAACTGGAAGTCTTAAAGACGGTTTCCATTCCGGCGAACATCAAAGACATCGAGACGGCAAGGGCGCAAGGGGATCTGTCGGAAAACGCGGAATACTCGGCGGCTAAGGAAAGACAATCCTTCCTGCATGGTAAGGTGCAGGAACTGGAAAACGCCCTGGCGACATCCAATGTGATTGACCT
>PNOO01000319.1 GCA_013824905.1 Syntrophus sp. (in: bacteria)
AGGGTCGATGGTTTCGGCAAATCCGCGGTATTCGACGAGCCCCCCCGACTTGCAGGGATAATCGGCGAGTCCTTTATGCTTCCGAGCCGCCTGGACGCGGCAGTTGTTCATTTCGAAGACGAGGCTCTCCGGGCTCTCCTCGCGGATCGTCTGGACGTTGATCCCGGCATAGAGGCGGAAACCCAGTGCCCGCTTCAGGCCGGCAAGGCCGGCCGCTTCCGGAAGCCCGAGAAATCGCCGGATCGACCACGCCTCGAAGGGGGAAAAGCGCGTCCAGCAGGAGTCGTTGCAGCGCTTGGCGTCCCAGATCCCGTCCCGGGCCTCGACCGCCTGGAACCATATACCGTCGCCGGCGAGCCAGTTTCTGCCCAGATCACCGAGGAGGCAAAGGAGCTTCTCCTTCGGCATCGCCAGGAGCGCTTTCGGGATACCGTTTTCCAGCTCGAAACCGAAGGCCTCGGAGAGACGCTTCATCTGGATGCCATAGCTCTTCTCCCAGACTGCCCCCATCATGTCGAGGGCCTTTGCTCTCCCCATCTGGTGTTCCACCTCGGCGAACCACAGGGTGTGATGGACAATCGTCCGGTGAAAGAAATCCACCACCAGGCGGGCCAACTCCTCTTTCGCCAGTTCCTCCGGTCTTTCCACACCGTTACTCACTCTCTCTTGCCCCTTTCCCCTTCCAGAAGGACGTCTCCCGGAGGAACTCCCTGGACCTCAGCCTCAGGCCCCTTTACCGGTCCACTGCCGGTGCTCCTCCACGAGATGTTCGATCAGTTCGCGAAGCGGCCATTGCTGATTCTGGACAGTCAGACTGCAGAAGATGGGCCGTTTGAGGCAACCGTCTCCCGGAAAACCCTCTAGAACCATATGGGTCTGCACTTCAGAAAAACCAAGGAACATCAAGACCTTGATCTCCTCTTCCTCGAAACACTCCTCCGGTCCCTTCCTGAGGATGTCGATGATCTTCATGTCCGCCTTCTGCGAGACGCTCACCATGATCACATAGGTATCAAGGGTCTTATCGAGAAACGCCTTGATCGTCCGGGCGTCCTCCTGATTATAACCGCAGACCAGCACTCCCACCGATGCCACATCTTCTCTCCCAGGAAAATAATAAATACAGGGTTACATTAGACCGGACGACCGGAGATTTCAAGCGGAATCGTCCGTCGCCCATCGTCATAACTCTTGACACGGCGCGCCGCTTTACGATAGGGATAATTCGTTCCGTCACGCTTCGGATTGAGCGCCATCCTCCAATGGTCTGATCGGCCGCTGAATGTGGGGAACCACTTACGAGAAAGGGTGTGAAGGGTAAGCGTGTACTTTTCAAAAGAGACCCTCAAGCAATCGGAAAAACTCACCCGACAGTGGGAAGACGAGATCAGGCGATCCGCCGGGACGGAAGCCGAGAAGAACTCCCGCCGGTCCACCGTCTCCGACCTGGAAATCAAACAGATCTACACTCCCGAAGACATGGGAGAGACGGATTTCACCCGGGACATAGGAGTCCCAGGCGAGTTTCCCTTCCTACGCGGCAACCAGGCCACCGGCTACCGCGGCCGCTTTTGGACCTTCCGGATGTTCGCCGGTATGGGAAGCGCGAAGGACACAAATGCCCGCTGGCATATGCTCCTCAAGGGAGGGCAGACGGGGCTCAGCACGGCCTTCGACTTTCCGACCCTGATGGGCTATGACAGCGACTCCCCCAAGGCGCGCGGCGAATGCGGCCGCTGCGGGGTCGCCATAGACACCCTCGATGATTTACTGACCCTCATGGAGGGGATCCCGATGGATCAGGTCACCACCTCCATGACGATCAACCCCCCCGCAACCGCTCTCTGGGCGATGTACTGCGCGGCGGCGGAACACAAGGGGGTGCCCCTGACCAAAATCGGCGGGACGATCCAGAACGACATGCTCAAGGAGTTCATCGCCCAGAAGACCTTCATGTGCCCGCCGGAACCCTCGGTGCGGCTGATCAGCGACACGGTCGAGTTCGGAACGAAGCACGTCCCCAAGTGGAACACGATCAGCATCAGCGGCTACCACATCCGGGAGGCGGGTTCCACGGCGGTCCAGGAACTGGCCTTCACGCTGCGCGACGGCATCGAATACGTCGATGATGTCATCCGCCGCAAGGGGCTTGACGTTGACGAGTTCGCCCCGCGGCTCTCCTTTTTCTTCAACGCCCATATCGACTTTTTCGAGGAGATCTGCAAGATGCGCGCGGCGCGGCGGATCTGGGCGAAGGTCATGCGGGACCGCTTCCATGCGAAAGATCCCCGCTCCTGGTGGATGCGTTTTCACACGCAGACGGCCGGCTGCTCACTCACGGCCCAGCAACCTTACAACAACGTCGTCCGGACGGCCGTCGAGGCGCTCGCCGCGGTCCTCGGCGGGACCCAGTCGCTCCACACCAATTCCCT
>PNOO01000320.1 GCA_013824905.1 Syntrophus sp. (in: bacteria)
CAAGGGATCTGTGGTTCGACGGCATCAAGGAACCGGTGGTCAATGCGGTTACCAGCACTTTCCTGGCTGATTTCGAGAAGAAACTGACATGAGCGTTGAACTGCTCAAAAGAGTCGACCGGATTCTGCAGGCGGAAAGCCTGATCAGGAGCCGGGCCGGCGAACTGATTCCGGTGCGGGATATTCTTTATATCTACAGCAGCGGCGGTGTTTTCGCGGTCAGAGCCGGCAAAGACGATGCGGAACTGGAAGGGGCGCTGAGTTCCTGGGAAAAGCGGCTGCGCGGTTTGTTCATGCAGACGCACCGGCGGTATCTGGTGGCGCTGGACAGGATCGAAGGCACTTATGAGCGGTTTCCGCTGGGGGCTGAGGCCTATCAGAGGCCGAAAGGCGGCGAGCGGCCAGGCCGTGACGACGAGTGTGAGATCAGCCTGCACGGCAGCGCAGCAAGGATTCCCGTTATCGGGGCTTATGGGAAGGTGCTGAAAAAGGCGCTGGGAATCACGAAATTTCATTATCTGTCGCCGGAGAACCCGGATGATCGCAAGTTGAGGCTTTACGGGCTGATCGATTTCGGCTGGCGGGAGCTGGCGAGCCTGGACCCGGCGGATAAAGAGGCGGTTGTGGCTTTCAAGGCGAAGTGGGATGTTAAGCAGTTTTCGCGGGAGCGCATGCTCAGCTGTTTCCGGCAGTATGGTGTTAACGAGATCAACAAAAAGCGGGTGATCAAGAACATCATTTATCAGCTGTGGCGCTGGATTAAAAAGGGGATCGAGCCGAAGGGCGACGGCAACATCAGGTCGCTCTGGTATCAGGTCAAGACGGTGCTGGCGTATCATTCGGACATTCTCGAGGCCGGCGACGTGGACACCTTTTACAACACGCTGCAGGAGATGATTGAGGAGAAGGAGCTTTTCCGGTATAAGGATTTTGGCTTTTTCGACGAGACTGCCGACTGGCGGGCGGTGGGCGAGGTGTTGCCGCATGTGGTGCTGGTGACCGAGAAAAAGGGGCTGCTTTTCTTTATTCAGAGCATGGCGACGGCGGTCGGGGCTTCATATATGACGCTGAAGGGTGAGCCAACGATGATCGCGATGGAGTATTTCGGTGACGAGCTGAAGGAAAAGTGCGGCGGCAGGCCGCTGGTGCTGCTTTGCGTCACTGATGTCGATCCGGCCGGGGAGTCGATTCAGAGGAACCTGGCGAAGGGTCTGGCCAAGACGAACGCGATCGAGCGGACGGTCAGGCTGGTTGATACTTCCCTTTATACGGATCAGCAGATAAAGATCATCAGGTGGCCGACGGCGTATTATCTGAAGAAGGGCGACGAGATCAAGCCGGCGCCGCCGACGAGTAAAAGCTGGCTGACGAAGGCGCTGCGGTGGTTCGAGACGATGCAGAATGACCCGCGGCTGCTGAAGTTTGAGGATGCGGCTGATGGATGGACAAAGATAACGATTTTCGGCATCGAGGCGGATTCGGCGGACCGGCAGAAGGTTGAGGCGCGGTTTCGGGCGGAGCTGGAGAAGATGGGCGCGGTCGGGCCGGCCAGGAACCAGGCTGCAAAAATGCGTAAAAAATGAGGAATATCAGCTTCATTGTCTTGATTTTGGCGGGTCTGGCGATTTTGCTTGTGATGTTACACAGTGGATTTGAGGTTGAGCCGGAAGCCGGCAAAGCTGTTGTTCCTGATGCTGCGGGCATTACAACAAAATATCATGCTTACGAAATTGATGATTTTATATTCAATGCGGAGTATAAGGGGGACTTGGCGACCTGGACAATGGATTTCAGGCTGCTGACACAGAGTGACGAGGCTGTTGCCGTTATCAAGAGCAGGATAAGAGAAATTACAGCTGCGCTGGCGGCAAAACTACCGGATAAACTCGAAAGCCTTCTTGGATCAGAAAGCCATTTCGGGTTGCTTAACCGTGATATTCAGGGAATCATCAACGACGTGATCAATGACCCTGGAACAGAGCCCAAATGGCTGGTTGATAGGGTTGTTATCACTGAATTTCTGCTCAAGGAACCAGTTGCCGCTGATTAATAAGTGGTGTTGTGATGTTTGTCATTTATTGTCATCAATGACAGGGGCGCATCTTGGGGCAACTAGCTTTTCAGTGGCTCGAAGCTTCTAACCGCCTTCTTTGTCTGGCTTTGTTTTGCGGATTTCGCCATGTCGGACAGAACATTTGCCAGTTCTGCGAGGCCGGCCGGGGTGAATTCGCAGCCATCACCGGGCAAACCGGATATCGTTATAATCCTTCGCCCGTCTGCCACCTGGCAAAATTCGGCGGTAATCTCTTTTTTATCAGACATTGTTGTTTTCTCCTGACGTTTGGTTGTTTCAATACGGGGGGCGTGTCGCGACACGCCCCTACAGTGGAAACCCTACGGAGATCATTTTTTCAATGATTTGAAGGTT